>JALZDU010000131.1 GCA_030862405.1 Actinomycetota bacterium
AGCAGGCGCACCGTCCGCTCCGGGGCGGAGAGCCGGGGCCACGTCGCGGCGAGCAGCGCACCGGCGCCCCCGGCGAGCAGCATCAGCACCGCGGCACCCGCCACCCCACCCGACCAGACTCCCAGCACGAACACCGCCAGCACCGCCACGAACGCCAGCGCCGGGGGCACTCGCGCCAGCGGTCCGTTCCCGGGCAGCAGGGGGCGGCGCCGGTCCGGTCCCCGCCCTGCGGTCATTGCCGTCCTCCCGGGGATCGTCCCTGCTGGGTCATCGCTGCCGCTGCCGTCTCCCATCCTGCCACCGTCCCTGCGGCCAGGTCAGCGGATGCTGACCACGCTGGCGATTCTGTCGACGAGAGTGGCGCGCTTGTCCCGGTCTTCTCGGACGGTGCGGTTGACTTCAATATGAGTGAAGACGCTTCTGGTTTTCGCAGCTGCGATGCCTTGGACATTCGTCTTGCCCTCGAGGTTGCCGCAGTCCTGCTCCCATGCACGACAGGTCTTTAATCCGCCGGCGTCAAGATTGTTTGCGATGGCACGGGCGGTTTTTCCCGCGACTCCAGCGCCGGCGGAAATTACGACGTCGGTGTCTTCTAGGCTGTCGTTGTGGAAGCCGTGGAGCTGGAGCTGTGGCAACTGGTGTGCGGCGAAGGCAACTGCGAGGGCGTGGAACAGAGACTCCTCGCGGTGGGCAACGTCGGCGATCCCATGAGCGGCGCGACGGTGCGCACCGGCGATCAGCAGCACCGATCCGGGGACGCGGCGGAACAGCTCGACCCCGAGCTGCTCTGTCCGCCGGTCGGACTTGGGGTGCGGAACTTCGATCACAAGTCGCGGTGGCACCGAAAGGTCGATGAGGACGGTGCCCCACGCTCGCACGGTGTCAGGTTCGTTCTCAACCAGAATGTAACGACGTCCTGTACTCGGGTCCTTCCCGGTGGTGGTAGTTAAGCCGAGCGGGGCAAGAGCCGTGGTGGCGCGTTCGATTTCTGGTGCGCCCTTGAGTAGCAAACCGAATCCTGCCACGGCTGCCTGCCGCTCCTCTGTGGACGGCGGGCGATACGGTCCGCTCGCGACCAGGCGGGAGGCATGCTCCTGAATACGCGCTGCTGGGTTCGCACCCGAAAGCGGTGGGCCACAAGCTACGAGGACCGTGATCAGGATGATGAACAGGGTGAGGGCCACCTGATCGCTGGGCACTCGCAGCTGAGCGTGATTCTTCATCACAGTCAGTCTAGTACGGCAGCCGCACCTCGTGACCGATCTTGATGTGCGGGGTCGGAAGATCGGCTGGCGTGGGCTCGCGACTGCGGCGCCGGTGCGGCGTATTGATGGGTGTATTGATGTTGGTCACGGCCTTCGGCGTGTCGGGGCCAGGATGTCCCGGCTGTGAGGGGGCCACCTCGTGATCCTTTGCGATTGTGGATCAGAAAATACGAGGTGGCCTGCCGTGGATGGTAGCGCCCGCCAAGTCACCTGCATCGCTTCATCCCCAGCCACGCCACCCCGACGGGCCTACCCGGGGACAGGGCCGGACGGTCCGTGTTCGACGGCGACGGCTACTTCGCCGAGCGTTTCCGCGCGGCCCGCCGGATCCGACCGGTCCGTTAACCGGGTAGTTCCTCGATGGGCGGCGGAGCCGAGCCGTCCGGTGCGCCCACCCGGCTCAGCTGTGCGCTGCCGTCGGTGAAGCTGCGGATGTGGGTGGCACCCCGAGGCGACGCCGTTGTGCCCTGGGGGGACCACTCGATCAATCGGACCCGGTCCAGCCCGGCCGTCACCTCCGACGGTGGCGGTGGTGGCGGCCCGGGTAGCTGCACCGGGGGCCAGAGCCGCACGAACACCCCAACCGCCACCGCGTCCGGCGGGACCGCCGCGTCCAGCCGCAGCGGCTGCCACGTCCCGTCTGCGCCGCCCTCGACCATCTGGACTGTCTGCGAGCTGGACGGTCCGCGGGTGTCCGGATACCAGGACAGCTGCACCTCGACCCGGGCACCGGGGTCCATCCGAAGCAGGCCCGTCAGCGACACTTGCGCGTCCGCCAGAGTCGGCCCGGCTGCCGGTGGTGCCGCCGCCGCGGAGTCCTCGTCATCGAGCTGGCTCGTGGCCCGGCGCAGCCCCACCGATCCCGGGTTGGTCAGCAGGATCCGGTGGATGGGGCTGCCGACGACCAGGTCCTCGTTCCCGTCCTCACGGCGCAGCTGGTAGGTGTATCCCCGGTCCGATGCGGGGTCGAGCACGACCTGGTTGTCCACCCCCTCGGTCCACAATGCCCCAGGACCGTCAGCCAGAACGTCGTCCTCAAACTCACCCACCCACATCAGGTCCGTACCGAACTGGGAGGTGGCCGAGTCGGCCTGCTCCAGCAACCAGCCGTCGCCGATCTCGGCGATGCGCCCGGTCTGCGAGCCGGTCAACTCTGCCTGCACCAGCGTCGGCCTCGCTCGGCCAGCGAGGTCCAGCTCCACCGCGCCGTCCTCGACGACGTAAGGTCCGTGGCTGAGGCTGGCCGCCGTCCGAGCAACGTAATCGGCCAGACCGGCATTCACGCCATGCGCCACATATTCGTCGATCATCATCGGCTCGAGGTAGACGCGGATGACCTCCCCGCGGCGCACGTGCACCGCCAGGACGTAGCTCTGGAACGTCGGCCATATGGTCTGGTCGAAGACCAGGTTGCCCAGCGACCACGCCGTCAACCCCGAACCGTCCCAGTCGAGGCCACCGACGACGTGCGGATGGTGGTTGACCACCATCTTGGCCCCGGCCTGGCGTGCGATGGTGGTGAGCATCTGCACGTTGGCTGAGGGCTCACGACCGTATTCGAATCCGCCGTGCACGCTGAAGACCACCAGATCGCTCACGGCCGTCGCCGCCGCTACCGCGTCCCGGACCCGGGTCTCCTCACACGGCGCAGCCCCACCCCTACCGGCCTGCGCGACGTATCCGACCACGTGCTCGCTCCCCGTGATCGTGGTGCAGCCGAGGAACGCGATGCGCATCCCACCGACCTCGGTGATGGCTGGAACGTACGCCGCGTCAATCGAGGCACCGAGTCCGAACTGCTTGGTCCCCGGTCCGAACCCCGCCCTCGCGAATGCCTCAACCGTGGAGTACACGCCTTCCTCAAGCAGGTCGTACTGGTGGTTGTTGGCCAGGCCCACCACATCGACACCCGCCTGGGCGAGGGCGCTGGGCAGCGCGGGGCCGCTCGCGAACACGAAATCCTTCGTCGGATGCACTCCCGGCTGCCGCGGCTGCGTCGGATCCAGGTATGGCCTAGCCGAGATCGGGCTCTCCACGTTGACCGCGGTCAGGTCGGCGTTGGCCAG
>JALZDU010000158.1 GCA_030862405.1 Actinomycetota bacterium
GCGCGGCCGATGAACAGCACCCCCTCCTCGGCGGTGAACGACGCCAGATGCTCGTGGGCCACGTCGTCCTTGCGCTGGCCTCGAACGAAGTCCACCCACGGCACCTGCTGGTCACGGGCGAAGCGACGGATCGCGGTGCTGAACCCGTCGCTGATCTTTCCCAGCGGCGCGGTCGAGGCGATCGGCAACCCCAGCTGGCGGTGCACGAACCCGACCAGCCCCGCGGGGTACTGCAGCTGTGGCACGTAGACGTTGAGGTACATCCGGTCGATGCACTCGATCTCGAACACCACGTGATCGTTCAGGACATCAGCGACGCTGCGCGCTACGGTCATGGCGGGCTCCGGTCAGTCGGGCGGCCAGTTGGCCAACCAACCGCTTCGAGCGGTTCATACACCGGACCGGCGTGCCGGTCACGGTCTCCACCCCGCCGACCGGAGCCCCCCACCCCAGCCGACCACGGCACGGCTCGTCAGGCTGGGGCGAAGCCCGGCTAGTAGTTGCCGAGACCACCGCATACGTTCAGTGCCTGCGCCGTAACTGCGCCTGCACCATCGCCGATCAAGTAGTTGACCATCGCTGCCACCTCGTACGGCTCCACGTACCGGCCAATCGGCACCCGCGCAGTGATGCGTGCGTGGGTTTCGGTCTCGTCCACTCCCCAGATCTTGGCGTAATGCTCGCGTACCCGCTCCGCCATTGGCGTCTCGACGAACCCCGGGCACACTGCGTTGACGGTGATGCCGGTCTTGGCCAGCTCGAGTCCGAGCGCCTTGGTGAAGCCGATCACGCCGTGTTTGGACGCCGAGTACGGGGCGGCATGAATCACCCCCTGCTTTCCGCCAGTTGAAGCGATGTTGATGATTCGACCGGTGTCTCGCTCCAGCATACCGCCGACAGTGAGAACTTCCTTGGTCATGAGAAACACGCTGTTGAGGTTGGTGTTGATGACATCGAACCACAGTTCGTCCGCGATCTCGGCGGTGGCCCCGCCGCCGGGGCGACCAGCATTGTTCACAAGGATGTCGATCGGGCCGAAACGATCGACTCCCGCTCGAACAAACTGGCGGATCTGGTCAGCCGAACTCACGTCGCAAGCCTGACCGTCCACGTTCAGCCCTAGGGCCTGCAAGTCCTTGATGGTCGCAGCCACCGCCTCGTCCCGACGCGAACAGATGTAAACCGACATGTCCTGCTGGGCGAGGGACCTTGCGATCTCAAGGCCCATCCCACTGGTTGCCCCGGTGACAAGTGCTACTCGCTGGATGGGTTCCACGATGGTTGCTCCGTTTCTCCGCCGTACGTGCTTGGATGTTTTTCAGGCTGGGTGTTTTTCAGGCTGGGTGTTTCTCAGGCTGGCGGACCTAACTCGAAGCCTGGTTGAGCGGTCCTGAAGTCCGACGTCGCTGCTGACCCGGTCGATCCTGAGCGGATAACCGGGCGATGTTCGAGTCAGGTTCGAGCGGAACAGACCAGCGTGGAGTGGACCGACGCGCCGAATCGGTCTCACCCGGTGGCCTCCAAGTGGTACACCGGAGTACCTCGTTCACCAGCACGATCCCACCGGAGGGTTCCATGACATCCATCACCACTACCCGCAGCGATCTCTATGCCGAGGTCCAGCAGTTCTACGCCCGGCAGATGCAGGCGCTCGACTCACGGAAGCTGGAAGCCTACGCGGCCACCTTCACCGAGGACGCCGAGTTCGGGCACACTCCGGGCCGGGAGCCGGCACGCACGCGGGCTGGAATTGTTCGCGATCTTTACGCTGTCCACGAGCGCTTCACCGACAACCCACAACAGCGTCGGCACCTGTTCACCATGATAGATCTGGATCCGCAGGAGGACGACAGCATTCGCTCTACGGTCTACGCTCTCGTCATCACCACTCGACCCGGCGGCAACCCGGAACTCGTACGCAGCTGTGTGGTGCGCGACGTTCTGGTCCGGGAGGATGGCAGTTTGCGAAACCGCTCCCGAATGGTCGAGCATGACGGGCTCGACTAACGCCTCCGCTGCTACCGTTGCCTCCGCTGCTACCGTGTACTGTCTCCCGACACGAGTACTGTAGTCGGTCCGGGCTGGGGCACCGGTACCGGGCTCGGGCAGCACTCCGCGGCTTCCTTAACGGCATTCAAACCTTGAGCAGCGTGCTCGTATAAGCACGTGCGGCAGGTTCGAACTGAATCGCCATATGTGTGGAGATAGAGTTGATGTCGCGCCAGAAGCGCTGGAGCGGGCCGCTCAAGGATTGTCCGGTGGTGCCTGCCGTGCGGAATATTCGGTCCACTGCTGTGACCAGCAGGTCCACCGCGAGCGAGCAGTCGCGCAGGTTCTGCGTCGTCTCCAGCGGCGTGACTGCGGCACCTTGATCAGCAATAGCGGTCGCGCGCTCCAGGAGCAGTTGGGCGGCATCGATCTCACCTGCGGACCGGGCCAGCGCCGTCTCGTAGGTGACGCGATTGCCCTGCACACCGGGTACGCCGGGCAGGACCGGTGCGTTGCGGATCTTCCCGGCGATATAGCTGGAGAATGCCTCCAGGGCACCTCGGGAGGCACCCAGCGCAGGGATGACGAACGACAGCCCGTTCACCGCCTGCAGCGGGGCCGAGTAACAGGCTGTGGTGGTGTTCGCTGACTCGACCGTGCTGCGACCGGCGAACAAGTCGGCGCGATCGAAGGCGCGTGACGTCGGGACGAAGACGTCTTCGACCACCAACGTGTTGCTTCCGGTGGCCTGCATTCCGATGTTGAACCAGGTGTCCTCGATGGTGTAGCTGGTGCGGGGGACCGCGAACAGCTTTGACTCCGGCTCCGCGCCGGTGTGCACGAGCCCGCACACCAAAGCCCAGTCGGAGAAGGCGATGGCGCTGATGTAGGGCCACCGGCCGGAAAGTCGCCATCCACCCGCGACCGGTTCGGCCTTGCCGAGCGGCGTCACCGAGCCGACGATGACAGCGTCGGGCCCGTCCGCCCAGATCTCCCGACAACCCTCGGCCGGCAGGAACGCTCCTGCCATGCGTGACATACTCGCCGAGAGCGAGGCACACCATGCGGTGGCCGCGCACGCTTCACCGACCGTGACAACAGCGCGCATCAGCTCGGTGAAGGTTCCGGCGTCCCCGCCACAGCTGGGGGGAACGAAGTGCCGCGCGAACCCGGCGGTCACGATGGCCTTGACCACGTCTGAGTCAAGCTGACGCCGTTCCTCCGCGTCGGCGGAGCACCGGGCCGCGATGGCGGCGACGTCCACGGCGGCTGATGACAACGATGGGGCGAGCATCTTGGCTATCTCCCTTGTCTTGCGGTAGTCCGATGGATTCGGACTACCGCTGCACGACACTCGCCCGGTCCGGTCGAAGACTGCTCGACCTCGGCTGGAACTCACTCTGTGGTAGCTCGGTACGGCGCGGGGCTCAAGCGGAGGTCGAGCCGTCTTTGACCTGACCCTGCGATCGTCCGGTCGTGATGGCACGGTGGCCACGCCGGAGGTGGCAGCCGAGGCCGCACCAACGACTACTCCGACACGTCGCTCACCCCAACGAACAGGAAGATTAATATGGGCCTGACGACCCTTGCAGCGCTACCCGCGGGTAGGTGGAAGCTTGACGACGCCCACTCGGAGCTGGGCTTCACGGTCCGGCACATGATGGTCGGCAAGATCCGTGGCCGGTTCCGTTCATTCGAGTCGACGGTTGTCCTGGCCGAGAACCCGCTGCTGTCCAGCATCAAGGCCACGATCGACGTCAAGTCCCTGGACACGGGTAACGGACCGCGCGACGCCGCGGTGCTGTCGGCCGAATACCTTGATGCCGAAAACTACCCGCAGCTCACCTTCAGATCCACCGGCATACGCGGCGACGGCGAGGACTACCTGCTCGGCGGCGATCTGACCATCCGTGGTGTCACCCGGCCGGTCGAGCTGAAGGTGCAGTACAACGGCAACATCACCGATCCGTTCGGCAACGAGCGGATCGGATTCAGTGTGCAAGGTGAGATCAACCGCAAGGTTTTCGATATCTCGGTCGACATACCGATGGACGGGGGTGGCTTCGTGGTCGGCGACAAGATCAGGCTAGAATTCGAACTCGACTTCGTCCGCGCCGTCGATGAGCCTGCAGCCGAAGTCGAGCCGTCGGAGCATGGCTTGCGGCGGCTCTTCCGGGACGACTTTCATGACGGGTTCACGACCGAAGGCCCCGACGCCAGGTGGTTCTACTACGGATTCGGACCTTACGTCGGGGATGACGGGGTGGTGACGGCTTCCCATCAGGGCCTGCGAGTTGTCTCCAGTGGCACCAACCCCGCGAGTGGGAAGCCCGCCTTCGTCCGCTCCCTTGCCCAGGAGGACGACAACGGGTTCGGTTTGCCGGGTACGCTCGATCACGTCAAGTGGCTCGCCTTCACCAGCCACCAGGCATCGACCGGGTTCAACGGGTTCGATGCCGTGCCGGGCGAGGTGCTGACATGCGAATCGTGGATGTCGGGCCGCGTCCACGGCACAGCCGAGCATCCGTTCGGCGGCGCCGTCACCAACCCCGACGACGATATGCGCCTCGCCTCGGTGGGGATGCCCCTGCTCGACGAGGAGACTTCTACGATCTTTGACTTCTTCCTGTCAAACGAGCGGATTTATGTCGTCTACGAGCGGCTTCCCTTCTCGCGGCAGCAGCTGGGCAACTACGCCGCATTCGTATACCAAATCCCGGTTGCGAGCCGTTCCCCCCACGACCGGCACCACTTCGAGATCTGTTATGACCGGTCCGCCGGGGCCGTGTGGTGGCTGCTCGATGGCAGAGAGGTCTACCGGGTGGATCGGCTGGGCTACCGCCTCGAGTCCCGCGAGCACCTCCTGGTCGACCACGGCGGCGAGGAGACACTGGTGCATCCGCGACAGCTCAACTGCGGCATGGGGATGTTCACCGCACTCGATTACGGACGACGAGACCAGCGCGCGTTGGTCCGTATTTCCAGTACCGAAAACTACTACTTCTCCACCGCGACCGGCGAACCGGAGCCACAGGTCTTCCTTGATGACGAGAGCCTGGAGTCCAATAGGCTGTTCGGTCAGGGCGCGGAGATTGAGGTGGGCCGTTACGAGGTTTCCAGCACTCCGGCACGCTGAAACTGTCGTCCAGAAGCGCGTCCTGATGTTTGTTGTCCCACCGTGAGTACTTACTTGACAAGGGAGTATACCGTGCAGCAGTTACGTATTCTTACCGAGCCGTCACGTGTTGTCAACGATGTCGGCCTGCTGGTCCTGCGCCTCGCGGTCGCCGCGGTGTTCATCGCGCATGGCTGGGGTGATGTCTTCGATGCGGGCGTGTCGACCAATATCCAGAACTACCAGGACGCTGGTATCCCGCTG
>JALZDU010000177.1 GCA_030862405.1 Actinomycetota bacterium
GCGTCCACCTCGTCCTCGTTGTAGCCCCGCTTGCCGATCGGCGGCTTACTGAACGCGACGTTGTGAACGTCGGCGGGGGTCAACGGCATCGGATCACCTCACGCACTCCTCGACTATGCACACGCTGTGTGTTCGGCCCCAAGCCCGGCGGCCGCTACGTCCTTGGATCGATCACTCGCATCAGTATGAAGACCACGAGCAGCAGAACCATAATGGACAGGTCCAGGCCCACGCCTCCGATGCGGATGGGTTTGACCACCCGGCGGAGCGCCCGGACCGGCGGATCAGTCATCGTATAGACCGACTCAAGCGCGATTGCCACCCCTCCGACTGGCTGCCAGCTACGAGCGAAGGCGCGAACAAGTTCCACCACAATACGCGCTGTGAGCAGCAACCAGAAGAAGAAAAGCAGGTAGTAGACCACCAACCGAACCACGTCCACGGCGACACTCTGCCATCGGTGGCAAGACGGGGCTCAGGCGGGGGTGAATCGAGCTCCTGGACTGCGCACAGTTAGCCGAAGAGGCGGCCTTCGGCGATGCGGCGCTTATCCTCAGCCGAAACGTCGACGTTGGGCGGCGACAGCAGGAACACCTTGTTGGTGACCTTGTCGATCGAGCCACGCAGCGCAAAGGCCAACCCGGCAGCGAAGTCCACGAGACGCTTGGCGTCCCGGTCCTCCATCTCGGTCAGGTTCATGATCACCGGATTGCCCTCGCGGTAGCGTTCCCCGATGGGGCGGGCTTCGTTGTAGTTGTGCGGATGCAAGGTGACGATGCGGGACAGCGGGTATGCCTGATCGTCGGCGAACGAGTCGGCGAACGGGTCACTGGCCAAGGAATGGCCGGCCAGTGGGTGCCTGGGCGATGGTGGCGCGGCCGGTGCGGCGACCGTGGGGGTCGTGTCGATGGCCAGCGCGCCGTGCACCGGAGCCTCGGAAGCCCACGACGGGGACCGGCTGGGATGCGTCCTGGGGGGCAGCGGAGGTCGCCCCGGTTGGGCCGTGACGTCATCGTCGTAACCGCCGGAATCCGCGCGGTTGGGCCGGCTGGTGCCAGGTCGCTTGGCAGCGTGGTCACGTTCTCTGGAGAGGTGGGATGCAGCTATGTCGTAGTCGGCGTCGTCGTAGCCGGGGTCATACCCGGAGCGAGAGCGCGAGCGATAATCGGGGTGATAGTCGGGGTAATAGTCATCGAACTCCTCAGCGGGGACCATGCCGAAGTACGCCTTGAGCCTGTACAGCGCGCTCATCGCCTCGCCTTCCTGTCCCGACCCTCGACGCACCGCCCGTCGAACCCGGTCCAGGGGACGAGTCGCACACGGTTAGCGCGAGGTTAGCGGCCTATCACCCAGTAACGCGGTTCCGACACGCACGCAGGTCGAACCCCGCGCAATGGCCTGCTCGAGGTCCCCGCTCATTCCCGCTGACAGTTCCACTGCGCCGGGATGCGCGCGGCGTAGTCGTTGGGCGGCGGCGGCGAGCTCGGCGAAGACCATCTCGGCAGCGACATCCAGCGGCGCGATCCCCATCACACCCTCCAACCGCAATCCAGAAGCGGCTGCCACCCGGTCTGCCAGCGCCTCGAGCTCGGGCAGCGGGCAGCCGCCACGCACCGGATTGCCGTCCAAGCTGGCCTGCACGAGCACGCCGAGAGGACCGTCGCGTTCCCCGACGTCCTGTGCGGACCGGGAAGCCCGATCCAGCGCATCGACCAGTCGTGCCGAATCCACCGACTGCACCTGCCTCGCCCACCCGGCCACCGAACGGGTCTTGTTGCGCTGCAACCGGCCGACCATGTGCCAGCGCACCGCGGCTTCCGGCCGGAGCACGGTGAGCTCGGCTACCTTGGAGACAGCCTCCTGGTCGCGAGCCTCGGCGATGTCGTGCACTCCGAGATCGGCGAGTAGTGCCACGTCGGCGGCGGGGTAGGTCTTGGTGACGGCGAGCAGCCGCACGCCCGCGGGATCTCGGCTCGCCGCGGCACATGCGGCGGCGATGCGCTCCCGAAGCCGGGCCACCGCCGCTGCCAGCTCACCGCGGCGGGCCGGGTCAACCTCACCACGACCGGCTGTCACGACCCGATCATCCCGAGTCCTGCGCAGACCCGCACCCCTCGAACCAAGTCAGCGCAGCAAGTCGGCCGGTGACGCCCTCGCGGCGATAGCTGTACAACGCCGGGTCCTCGACAGTGCATCGGGGGTCGACGCCGATCCTGGCCACGCCGGCTGCGATGAGCTGGCGCCATAACCCGGCCCGTAGGTCCAGCCCCGCGGTGCCCCGCCGGGTCCGGCAGGCGCTGCCCGGCAAGCGAGCCTCCACGTCGGCCTGCATCGCTGCCGGTACCTCATAGCACTGCCCGCACGCCGACGGACCGAGCAACACTTCCACTTGCTCGGTCCGCGCGCCAAGCTTGCGCATGGCCTTCAGCGTCGCTGGCAGCACCCCGGTCCGGGCGCCCACCCGCCCCGCGTGCACAGCGGCGACGACCTGTTCGACCGGGTCCGCAAGCAGCACCGGCACACAGTCGGCGACCAGCACCGCCACCGCCAGCTCGGGTTCGGCAGTGACCAGCGCGTCGGTAGCCGGTACCGGATCCACCCGCGGGCCGTCGACCGCGGTGACGGTTCGACCGTGCACCTGCTCCATCCAGATCAACCGGCGCGCGGGCAGTCCCACACCGGCGGCCAGCCGCTCCCGATTCGCCGCTACCGCCTCGGATCGGTCACCGACGTGCGCACCAAGGTTGAAGGAGGCGTATGGCGCAGCGGAGACCCCGCCGTGCCGGGTGGTCACCACCCGGCGGATGCGGACAGCGTTCACGACCTCATGAACGGCGGAACGTCCACGTCGTCATCATCGTCGAAGTCCCCGGCCACCGGTACCCCTCGGCCCGGTACAGAACGGCTCGGCACCGCGCCACCAGATCTGCGCGGGCCTGCCGCAGGCTGCCATGCGGTGGGATTGGGCATGGTCTGCCGCTGTGACGTTGCGGCCGCTGGGAACGCAGCGGATCCACCGGATCCAGTCGCAGGCGCGGGCATCGGCGGCTGCGCCCGCGACCTGTCGGCTTGGCCGACCCTCCCCGACTGCGCGCTGGCCACCGTCCGCGCGGTGACCGGCGAGGGGTCCAGCTTCTTGCGCGTGGGCCCACCAGAGTCGAAACCGGCAGCTATCACCGTGACCCGCACTTCATCACCCAACGAGTCGTCGATCACGGTGCCGAAGATGATGTTGGCGTCGGGGTGTGCGGACTCCTGCACCAGCGAAGCAGCCTCGTGGATCTCGAACAGCCCCAAGTCCGAGCCGCCGGCGATGGACAGCAGGACACCATGGGCGCCCTCCATCGAGGCTTCCAGCAACGGGGAGTTGATGGCCTTCTCGGCGGCCTGCACTGATCGCCCTTCTCCTCGGGAGGAACCGATGCCCATCAGCGCGCTACCCGCACCGGACATGACGCTCTTCACGTCGGCGAAGTCCAGGTTGATCAGACCGGGAGTGGTGATGAGGTCGGTGATGCCCTGGACACCGGACAGCAGCACCTCGTCAGCGGAGCGGAACGCGTCCATCAGGCTTACGTTGGCGTCGCCAAGCTGCAGCAGCCGATCATTGGGAATCACGATCAGGGTGTCGCACTCGTTACGAAGCTCGGTGATGCCGTCCTCGGCCTGCCCGGCGCGCCTCTTGCCCTCGAAGGTGAAGGGTCGGGTGACGACACCGATGGTCAGCGCACCCAGCTTGCGGGCAATGCTGGCCACTACCGGAGCGCCACCGGTGCCGGTCCCGCCACCCTCGCCCGCGGTGACGAATACCATGTCAGCGCCTTTGAGAACTTCCTCGATCTCCTCGCGGTGATCCTCGGCGGCCTTGCGACCGACCTCCGGGTTCGCTCCCGCGCCGAGTCCGCGGGTGAGCTCCCGGCCGATGTCGAGCTTGACGTCGGCGTCCGACATCAGGAGCGCCTGAGCGTCGGTGTTCACCGCGATGAATTCGACGCCCTTGAGGCCGACTTCGATCATGCGGTTCACGGCGTTGACACCGCCACCGCCGATTCCGGCAACCTTGATCACGGCGAGGTAGTTGTGCGGCGGCGTCATCCGGTTGCACCTTCGACCACAATAGATCTATCCAACACGGTGGGGCCTTCCTCGTCGCTGCAGCGCCCCGCCGGCGACCGGGCACCTCTACTGCTCCCCTCGGCCCGGCACAACCCTCAACCTCATCTAAAGGTATAGAGTTATGTCAGCTTCGGTCTCGTGGAGCGACGGTAGGCACCGCCACCGGCAGGGTCCAGCAGGCACGCCGGGCGAGGTTACCCCAGCGCGTCGCGCCGACCCATCCTCGTAGCCCCATCGTTCAGGCGACGGTCGGCAGGGTCGGGCTGGACACGTCGTAAATCTTGCCGGGTTGGGTCAGCAGCGGGCCGAGCACCGACGCCTTGCGGTCACCTTGCTCCACACCGCCCCAGCGAACCTCCCGTCCGTTGCCTCCCTGCCCCGTGTTCAGCCGCAGCACGACATCGGCCGGAGAGCGCGCAGCCACCACGAGCACCTGGGCCCGCAGTGGCTGGGGTAGCCCAGTCAGCACCGTGAGCGCGGCGACCGTGGCAGCATCCCGCGGGCCGACGCGGGCCACCCGTAGCTCGGGCAGGCCAGGTGGCCCCAGCGGCACCACTGCATAGTCGGTACCGGTGGCGTCGACCAGGTGCACACCGTTGCCGCGACGAACGATCGCGGCCGGAGTCCGCTCGGTGAGCTCGACCCACACCGTGCCGTCCAGAGCCCGCCGAACCTGCACGGTCGCGACCCGCGGCACCGCGGCCACCCTGGCCTCGATTCCTTCGGTGTCTAACCGCAGCATCGGAGTGCCCAGCGCAACGGCCGCCGCAGCCCGCACATCCTCAACAGGAAGCTCTCTGGCACCCGCCACCTGAACCGAACGGACGTCGAACAGCGAGCTACCCAGCACTGCCCAGATCGCGGCCGCGGCCACGGCCAGCACAGCCATCCCCGCGAGCGACCAAGGCCACCAGCGTCGGGCACGCATCGGCGACCGCTGCGGGACCGGACGCTGCTCGTTATCAGGCCCCGCGGCGGGTTGGGGCGCTTGCCGAGCGCGCGATGCCGACCGCCCTGCGCCACCGCCGCTGGTAGTCCTGGATCGAGGTGCTGACGGACGACGTTCCCGTAAAGTCGCTGCAGGTCGTGGCGTATCGCGCCGGGGCCGGCGTCGGGCACCCGAAGCGTCGGGAGCACCGGCAGTCACGGCTGCCCTGCCCAGATGACAGCGTCTGGCTGATCGGTGCAGCGGCGCTCCAGCTCGGCCATCAACTCGCGGCCGAGCACCGTCACGTCACCGGCTCCCATGGTGATCACCACGTCGCCGGGTCGGGCCAGGTCGGCCAACAGTACGGGCACCTGCGCCCAGTACGGCTCGTAGTGCACGCATCCGGCCGGCAGCGGCACCGATTGCGCGATCAGTGCTCCGGTGACACCGGGCAGCGGGTCCTCCCGTGCTCCATAGACGTCGAGGACCATCACCACATCGGCCAGCGCCAGGGCGGTACCGAACTCGGCGGCGAAATCGCGGGTGCGGGAGTACAGGTGTGGTTGAAAGGCCACGACCAACCGTCCCTGCCCCACTACCTGGCGAGCACCGCGCAGCGCGGCCGCCACCTTCGTCGGGTGGTGGGCGTAGTCGTCGTAGACCCGCACACCGGCTGCCCTGCCGATGAATTCGAACCGGCGGCGGACTCCGCCGAACCCGGCCAACCCCGCCAGCAGGCCGGGCAGCGGTGCGCCCAGCTCCAGACCGGCCAGCAGGGCCGCGACGGCGTTGCTCGCCATGTGCTCACCGGGCACCGCAACCTCGAGCTGGACCGGGTGCGCAACCCCGTCCGGCCCGGTCAGCGCCACGGTGGCGACACCCCGTCCGCCGTCGGGGGTGTACGCCAGTATGCGGGCGCCGGCGGGTGCGGTGGCGAGCCTGCCGTAGCGGCGTACCCGCACACCACTGGCGGCGGCCCGGTCCGCCAGCGCTGCCGAGCCGGGGTCGTCGGCGTTGGCGATCAACACACCGTCCGGCGTCAGCCGGGCCACGAAGGCGTCAAAGCTGGCGGCATAGGCCTCGATGGTGCCGTGGTGGTCCAGGTGGTCGGCCTCGACATTGGTGACCACGGCGACGTCGGGCGAGTAGGCCAGGAAGGTGGCGTCGCTTTCATCGGCCTCGGCCACGAAGGTGTCCCCGCTGCCGTGGTGGGCCCCGGACCCGGAGCTGGTGAGATCGCCACCGATCAGGAATGACGGGTCGGCACTACAGTGCTGCAACGCGACCGTGAGCATCGACGTGGTGGAGGTCTTGCCGGCGGTGCCGGTGACGCAGGCGACCCGGTAACCGGTCATCAATGCCGCCAGCGCCGCGGAGCGGTGGATGACCGGGATGCCCCGCCGGGCTCCCTCGACGAGTTCAGGATTGTTCGGGTCGGCCTGGTGCACTGCCTTGGTGCTGATGATCGCAGTGGGATCGGTGCCAAGCTGGTCGAGGTTGACCGCCGCGTGCCCGACGGTCACCTTGGCACCCAACGCCCGCAAGGCGAGCAGCGCCCGAGAGTCCTTACCGTCCGAACCGGACACCGCGCCACCGCGGGCCAACACGATCCGGGCCACCCCACTCATCCCGGCACCCCCGATGCCGATCAGGTGGGTGCGGGCGAGTTGCGGTGGCAATGCTGGTGGCGGAGGCGGCAATCCGGCGGTCACCCGGCGACCTCCAGCACGATCTTGGCCAGTACGTCGTCGGCCTCAGGCCGCCCGATCATCCGCGCAGCAGCACTCATCGCTGCGAGCCTGCGGGGATCGGTGAATACTCCCACAACCTCCTCGACGACTTTGGCTGGGGTCAGTTCCGCGTCAGGCACCAGCATCCCGCCACCAGCCTCGACCAGCGGCCGCGCGTTGAGAGCCTGCTCGCCATTGCCGTGTGGCAGCGGCACGTACACCGCGGGCAGACCCACCGCGGACAGCTCTGCGACGGTCATCGCCCCCGCCCGGCACATCGCGAGATCAGCGGCGGCCAGCGCCAGGTCCATCCGCTCCAGGTACGGCACCGCGACGTAGGGGGGTGCCCCGGGCACCGCCGCCACCTGCACGGTGTTATGCCGCCCGTGGGCATGCAGTACCCCGATCCCGGCAGCACCGAGCTCGGCCGCGGCACCCGACACCGCGGCATTGAGGGTGCGGGCACCTTGCGAGCCGCCGGTCACCAGCAGGGTTGGCGCCTGCGGGTCCAGCCCGAAATGAGCCCGGGCCCGGCCCCGCAGGGCAATCCGGTCCAGCGACGAGATCGCTTGCCGCAGCGGGATCCCGATCACTTCGGCTCCGGGCAGCCCGCTGCCAGGCACCGCGGCCAATACCCGCACCGCGAACCGTGCCCCGACCTTGTTGGCCAGCCCGGCCCGGGCATTGGCCTCGTGCACGACGATGGGTACCCGGCTCCAGGCGGCGAGATAGGCGGGCAACGCCACGTAGCCGCCGAAACCGACCACCACGTCCGCGGTGACTGCGTCGAGCACCTCGCGGACCCGACGTACCGCAGCTCGAACCCGCCACGGCAACCACAGCAGGTCAGCGCTGGGCTTGCGCGGCAGCGGCACCGGGGGTATGAGCTCCAACGGGTAGCCCCGCTCGGGCACCAAGGTGGTCTCCAGGCCGCGCAGGGTGCCCAGCGCAGTGATCCGGGCCTGCGGTACCGCACGGCGTACCGCATCGGCCAACGCCAGCGCCGGTTCGATGTGGCCCGCAGTGCCGCCCCCGGCGACCACGACGGACACCGGCCTGCCCACCCTCGCGCTCACCGTCTGCTCCCGGGCCTGCCACCGGTTCGGGCTGGCTGCGGGATGCGTGGTCGCGGCGGTGCCGGGGTGTAGGGAACTGAGGTGTAGGGAACCGGGGGGCGCAGCCGCAACAGCCTCGAGATGACACCCTGGCCCCCGCAACGGGAGGTCTGCGAGCGCAGTGCGCAGACCGCCTGCGGTTCATGCCTGGCGAAGTTCGCCAGCAGGCCGAAGCTCAGCATCGTCAGGGCGACGGAGGTGCCCCCCGAGGAGATCAACGGCAGCGGGAGCCCAGTGACCGGCAGCAGGCCCACCACGTACCCGATGTTGATCGCAGCCTGGCCGACCAGCCAGGTGGTCACGGTGGCTGACACCAGCTTGATCCATGGATCGGTGTTGCGCGCCGCGATCCGGATGCCCACGTAAGCCAGGGTGCCGAACAGCAGCAGCACCACCAGGCAACCGAGGAAGCCCAGTTCCTCGCCGATGATCGCGAAAATGAAGTCGTTGTGCGCGTTGGGCAGGTAATCCCATTTGGCGCTGCCCTGCCCAAGCCCCACTCCCCACCAGCCGCCGTCGGCCAGGGAGAACATTGC
>JALZDU010000205.1 GCA_030862405.1 Actinomycetota bacterium
GGTATAACCCGTGCGCAATGTTGACGTGGCGTACTTCCGCATGGTTCACGACGAAGGCGGGTGGACGGCGAGCCATATATGTAGCTAGGATCGGGGCTGGCTGCCGTAGCCCAACTGACCACCAGGAGCGTCTATGTGCAGCGATGTAGCCCTTATGGACCAAAGCATTTTTCGCCTTGCGAATGAACCGATCGACGTGTTTGCGCTCCGCTGGATCAAGCTCATCCAGGTCAGCGGGAATATCGATCACACGTCGGAGCATAGCAACATCAGAAAGGACGTCACCGGCTTCAAAGAGCTCACGCGCCCGTGTAACCGCTGCGAAAAGCACAGAATCAGGTAGATCGACTTTTCCGTGCGTTATCCACGTTGAGTTCGAGCCGGTCACCGCACCACGATGTACGCGGCACAACTCTCCAAGTTCGATGTATCCGTCGGGGACCTGGTGACGCGTGCGCACAAAAGGCGACCATCGGGAGGCCTCAACAAGTCGTTCGCGCGCTACCGGTTCTCCGGTCGTCGTCAAATTGCCTAGATCATTCAACGTAGGTACAGGTCGAAATCGAACCGATGGTGGCCGTTGGCCCAGCCGGAAGTTGACAACAACTGCGGTCGTCGCCGTTCCCTCGAAGGGCATAGCTTGCGGTTCGACGACATGGATGGCCTCGCCCCCGAGCGTATGTAGAAGTAGACTTCGCACGATTGCGCCATAATTTACATCTAGCCATTCGGCGGATGTAACGAAGCAACCTATGTCACCTGGGCGGCCGATGGCGGCCGTAGCCATGAAGAACAGCGCATGTAGGCCTGCCAGGCCGCTGACGGTGTGCCCAAGCCGATGCGCAGTTTCCTGCGCCCACTTCTTTGTGGCAGCCGAGAGTTGATGGTGGCGAACATACGGCGGGTTACCCACGAACGCTGTACGGCCACGGCACTCGGGCAGACCGGCGCGCATGTAATCGGTTTGAAGAACTGTGGCGCGGGTGACGTTGAGAGCGGCGAGGGAAGCTCGCGTCATGATCGCCGCTACAGGATCTAGCTCGACTGCTACGACTTCTACTTCCGGCGCCCTACGAGCCACCGCGACTGAGAAGCGCCCACTACCTGCACCAGCATCGACCACACGGTCAGGACCTTGTTCAAGCGTCCACCGCACCATCGGATCAATAAGTTCAGACGGCGTGTAGATGGCCCCTGAACTCCGGCGTTCCTGTGCCGACCGCAACCTACTGAAGGACTCGCCTAGCGGATCAAGACCTGCGAGGATCTGCCGTGCAATCTCGTCGATTACGATCTCGTGGGGTGCCTCGCTTTGTTCTCGGGCGGCATACACAAGATCAGCCTCTGCTGTTGACAGCGGCCCACCCATCGCTACGGCGCCGAGAGAAACGGCCAGACGAACCAGGTCAAGCTCAGTACCTGCTGGCACTGTGCCGCCTCGCGGCCTAATCCTGGTCACGGAGTTTGAACACGCCGCGTGACACTCGGACGAAGTACCTCTCGTCTTGCAGACTGCTGCGATAAGACGAGTCGGGTCGCTTGCCGAGCTTAGGTTCGAGCGCTGCCTTGATTTCCTTGATCGAAGCAGGTTCGCCGTCCCTGGTGTTGAGGTATTCGCGCATAGCGGACTTGAGTTCGCCGTGAGGGTGACGTCGGCTGGACCGCGCGTCAGGCATAGTGCCCTCCCTGGTGAGAGTCGACCGTATAGCGTCGACTCTAGCATGCGACTGAACACAGATCGACCGCAGAGTTGCAGGACATGCCGACAGTCTCGTCGCCGGTCACCCTCGGGCATCATCGGCGCGGGCCGAGTCGGGCGTGCGGTGGCCACCCGCCCTGGTCACCGCCGGTGTCGCCTCCACCGTCCTGGTACACAGCCGCCGACCGGTAGAGAGCATCGCGCTGGCCATCGACACCGCGGATCTGGCCGTCACCCAGCACATCCCGATCCGGATCGACGCCGTCGAGCACTCGCGCGAGCTGCTCGACGCCACGCTGCTCATCGTGGTGTCCGGGCGTGGTTCACCAACACCACCCAGGACCGGCGAGGTGGGCTGGTGTCCAACGCGTCGCCGAAGGGTCCACCTCACCGCCAGCATGTACCGGCTTGGCGCCCTGCACGAC
>JALZDU010000209.1 GCA_030862405.1 Actinomycetota bacterium
CCCGCTTGTGCGGTTGCACGAGTCCGATCTATTGCCGCGATCAGTCGCGCGAACTCGTCCTGCTCTCCCGCCGACGGGAGTGGGAACGAGATTGTGACCAGGCCTTGCTGATTGATTTGTGCGTCCCGTTCGTGGTGCGCGCACTTGATCTTGATTTCATGCTTGTTGCGCGGGGATTTCCTTTCTTCCGCTCTGCACAGGCCACGTCAGGTCACGGAGTTCATGCCTCCCCAGGACTCAAGCAGCGTTCAACATCGGTTCGGGGTCGTTGCGCAGTCCGCTTGTCTAGGTAGGGCTGCCGCTGCCAGGTTCGAGAACACTCCCGGCAGTGTCGGCTGGAGCCTTCACTCTGGACCGATACGGGCATCTGTACGAGGTTGACGACGATGGTCTGGCAGACAGGCTGGATGCCCTGATTTAGGCCACGCCTCAGGCCACGTCAGGCCACGTCAGGCCACAAGGCACCGTCTACTACACTTTCAAAGCCCCAATGGTGCGCGGGCCCCCATCGTCTAGTGGTCCAGGACGCCGCCCTTTCAAGGCGGTAGCACGGGTTCGAATCCCGTTGGGGGTACGTACAGCGCGTGCGTAGGGCACCATGGGACACAGCACGACTTTGCACAGCGGTACCACCAGCAAGGCCCTGTAGCGCAGTTGGTTAGCGCGCCGCCCTGTCACGGCGGAGGTCGCCGGTTCGAGCCCGGTCAGGGTCGCTGCTCTGCCCCGGTGTTCACGCATCGATGTGGAGTTGCACGGAAGCCGTATCGCTCTCGCCAGCGGTACGGCTTCGGCGGGGCAGGTAGCTCAGTCGGTACGAGCACTCGCCTGAAAAGCGAGGGGTCGGCGGTTCGATCCCGCCCCTGCCCACCGGGTACGCAGCTGGAATTACCGCCCCGTTTCCGGAGTCCGACAATGCGGGCTCGTCATGCCAACCGCCAACCCCGGGGCCCAGGTCAGCATTGCTCAGTGAGCGGTCAGTCGTTGCTCTGGGCGGTGGAGTTCGGCTTCGCGGGACGGCGCGCCCGCCGCACGGGTACGACGAACCACACCGTCAGCAGAGCGAGCGCGATCCCGCCGGCGATCGTCAGGGCCAGCCACCGCTGCAGCGGCATGTCCAAGGCCAGCAGGGTTGCACCGACCAGAGCCACGGCCAACATTGCCATTCCGGTCCTTGCCTGCTTGTCGGCACCGGCGACCACCTCCCCTTTGCGTCCGAGCCGAAACATCGTCCGGTGCAGTGCGACCGGTGCGATCAGGAAGATCGACGCAGCGACGCAGAAGATCACCGTGACCACGTAGACGGTCACCGCGAACCGGTCCAATTCGGTGAATCGTTGCGAGAAGACCAGCGTCAACAGGAAAGCGAAAAGGATCTGGACACCGGTCTGGGTGACCCGAAGCTCCTGGAGCAGGTCGGCGAAATTGCGATCCGCCCGCTCTGCCGGGGACTCGTCGGGGCGGTCGTCACTGTCCCCGGAGCGCTTGTCCATCGGTGGACTCTAGCCGCCGGTGAACTGTTCACATCGGTCCAGATGGGGTCCGGGGCTGCAGTGTCCTCGAGTCAGACATGACGCCGCTTTGCGGTGCAGCCCTCGTGTCGAGGTAACGCTGTTCCGGAATGCTGGTGGCCAGCCGAGCCGCGGCCGCGTAGGCGGTCCGGGCTGCCTCGATCCGGCCGTCAATCTCCAGCAGGTGGCCGCGTACGGCGTGCAGCCGGTGGTGGCGGCGCATCTGCTCGTCCTGCAACAGCGGGTCGAGCATGGCCAGGCCGGCTCTGGGGCCTTCGACCAACGCGACGGCGACTGCATGGTTGAGCGTGACGACCGGGCTGGGTGCGTGGTCGTGGAGCATCCGGTACAGGGTCTCGATCTGGGGCCAGTCGGTGTCCTCGGCGCGCCCTCAGCGTGAACGGCCACGATCGCTGCCTGCAGCTGGAAGGGGCCCACCGGCCCCGTCGGCAAGGCCCGCTCGATCAGGCGGATGCCCTCGCGGATGCGGATGCGAAGCCGGCTTTTGGCCCGGCTGATCCGTTGAGCCATCGTCGCCTCGGGTACCAGGAACGCCCGGGCGATCTGCGCGGTGCTCAACCCGGCGACTGCCCGCAACGTCAAAGCCACCTGCGCGGCATCTGGCCGGGTTCTTTCTCATCGACTGCCCAACGCGGGAACGTGCTGAGCAGATCGCCGCCCAATTCGCTCAACTGGCGGTGTGGTCGAGCTCCGGCCGGCGATGTGGGCCGGCGGCGACGATCAGTAACCACAGATCAGTGACCACAGAACAGTGACCACGGAACAGTGACCACAGATCGATCAGACTCGCCGGCCCGGAACACGCCTGGCGTGGATGCGCGCGGGACGTGCTGGCCGCTGTGGTACGGGGCTACGGCGACTTCGAGGCGGCCGAGGACGCCGTACAGGAGGCCCTGCTGGCCGCCTCACGACAATGGCCCACCGATGGAGTGCCGGACAATCCGAAGGGTTGGCTTGGAGTGGATCAAGATCACATACTTCACCAGCGTCTCCTTCTGCTTCGGCGGGCGCTCCTGTGTGGCGCCCTTCGTCGGGGACGTCGCAGCTGAGGACACGTTCTCGACAGTCCACCAGGATGTCGACCCCAGTGGCGCCGGGTACGGGTCGACAGTCTCAGCTCAGCTGGGCAGGTTGCTCCACACCGCTGCGCTTCCACTGTGCCCGATCAGGACGACGTAGATCGTCGAGAGCACCGCACCCACGACGGAGACCGCACCGATCCCCCAGCCAGCCAGATTCAGCCAGGAGGGGCCATCGGCGCCGCGTCGCGTTCCCCAGAAAGCGAGCCCGATCAGCACCAGTAGCGCGATCGACAGCAGGAGCACCCACGGCAGCAGGTCATCGCCGAGTGCGCTGTGCTCGAGCACCAACTCGAACGGCGCGTTCTCGGTGCTCAACACCCGGTCTTCGAGGATCTCACCACTCTCCTGCGCGACGAACACCGAGCCGATGGAGGTCAGCGCTGCCAGGCCCGCCAGCACCCCGAACCTGGTCCGCCAGCGCGGGACAGCGGTGAGTGCTATCGCGGCCACCGCCGTCAGGGGTACGAAGATGACCACCGCATGCACGATGATCGCGTGGGTCGGTAGGCCGAAGAACGTGTCGAACATCGCCGCTCCATCCCGAGCGTCACGAGGCGACCGCTCAAAGGCAGTGCTTACCGAACCACGCTGAGAACTGGCTGAGAGCACCTCGGGTTCTCGGCAGATCCTGATCATCGGCGGAACGGTGGGCTGGACGGGAGGTGCGACTCCGCCCGGAAATCAGCTGCCCGCCAGGGTGGCCTCCGCGGCAGCTACCAGTGTCGAGATGCCTTCCGGGTTCAGCCCGCGCTGCTGGATCTCGCCGTCGCCGTAGGCACCGGAGATGCTGCGGGAGTACACCCCGGCGAGCACGGCGCCAAGTCGCCAGTAGGCGAAGGCGATGTAGAAGTTCACGTCATCCATCGGAAGACCGCTGCCCGCCCCGTATCGGGCCAGGGCCTGGTCCCGGCTGGGAAATCCCGGTGCGCTTGTCGGCATCGCCATGGGCAGCCGAGCGATGCCCGGCGGTGAACTCCAGTAGGACAACAGCCAGCCCAGGTCAGCCAACGGGTCACCGCGCGTGCACAACTCCCAATCCAGGATGGCGGCGACATTGCCGTCGGTGTCCAGCATCAGATTGCCGAACCGATAGTCCCCGTGCGCGATCGTGACGGCGGGCTGGCTGGGTACCCGACCGGCCAGCCGGTTGCCCATGTCGAGCAGGCCGGGGATCGGCTCGATCGGCAGGCTGGCCACCTGCCTGGTCCAGCGCTTCAGCTGGCCGGCGACGTAGCCCGTACCCCGACCAAGGTCACCGAGTCCGATCGAGTCCGGATCAACCCGGTGCAGCGCGAGCAAGCTGTCCACAGCGGCCCCGGCAGCAGCTACCCGGGCTGGCTCCGACAGCGCCGCGGCGGCCGTTTCGGGGTCGTGGGCGACGAAGCCGTCGACAAAATCCATCACATAAAAGTCGGCGCCCAGGACCTCGGACTCCGTGCAGATTCCGACTGTTGCCGGGACCGGTACGTCGGTGCCTCCGAGCGCGCTGATGACCCGGTGCTCACGCTGCATATCGTGCGCCGAGGGCAGCACGCCGGACAGTGGTGGGCGGCGGAGCGCAAAAATGTTCCCGGCGAGGTCGGCCACCCGATAGGTGAGGTTGGACCGCCCACCCTCGATCAGGTCGAAGCGCACTGGCGGGGTGAGCTCGGGGATGCGTTGCGCCAACCAGTCAGTGACCCGACGGGCCTGCTCTGCGCTGATGTCGGTCTCGGCCACGGCTCCTACCCAACCAGCCGCACACTGTCCTGGGCGACGTGGACCCGCCCCTGCCTTTCCAGCTTGGCCAGAGTGGCTCGGGTCGACTGTTCGGCGGCCGGCCACAGCGCCCGCGGTACGGCGGCATAGATGACCTCCACCAATGCCGACACCGGTTGCAGCTCATGGGTGAGCAGCGCTCTAACCTGTTGCTCCCGGAACTCCCGGTGCACCCGGTAGTAGTCCAGGACGGCCATCGGGTCCTGCGTCAGTTCCGGCCCGTGTCCGGGGTAAAGAGCCGACGGGCCCAGGTCGTACACCCGCCGTAGCGATTCGAGATATGCCACGACGTCGCCTTCTGGATGCGTCACCACCGACGTACCCCGGCCGAGCACGTGGTCACCGACAAGGACGGCCCCGGACTCGATCCGAAAGGCCAGATGATCCGCGCAGTGCCCAGGCGTTGCCACAACACCGATCGAGGTGCCGGCGAAGCGCAGCAGTTCCCCCGGTCGCAGTACCCGACCATGCCGACCCGCCACGGCTGGATCGGCGG
>JALZDU010000211.1 GCA_030862405.1 Actinomycetota bacterium
ATCCGGGACCGGTCACCACTGCCCCAGGCACCTGCCGACAACTCCATCGAGGCCCTGACCTGCACCTTTGCCGTCGGGACGACAGGATTTGAACCTGCGACCCCTTGACCCCCAGAAGCACGCAATCGTGCTCTCCTCCCGTCGATCTGCGCCGCGACCCGGTTTCGTGGTGTGCTGCTGGTGCTCGGTTGTGGTCTGCGTTGTCGTCACCGCTGTCGTCAGCTTGCGCCGGAGGATTGGCCCTGCTCCCCCGTCATCCTCTGTCTTGCCCTGCAATCCCCTCTGTCCTGGTGAGGCTCCTCGACGTGGCGGCGTGCCACCGACGATCTTCGACGCTGGGGCTCGTGTGGCATCCCGACCCCTGCCACAGCAGCTCTCGTGATGGGCAGCGAGGTGCGCTGGGCGGTGTTCGAGGCATGCGGCTTCCACACGTTGGCCCTCCTGATCGACTACAAGGTTAGGATCCCCCACGTGTTGAATAGGACAGGTCAATAGCACGGCAGGGCGCGGTCTGCCGCCGTCACAGTGGGCGAGGCCCTCAGGCTTGCAGCAGTCTGCCGCCGTCACGGTGGGTGAGATCCTCAGGCCCTGAGTGCTGAGCACCGGGCGAAAATTCTTTCCCGTCTCCGGGCGGGATGGCACGGTTGTCGGTCAGACGCACAGGAGGCGGCCATGAGAGAAAGTCTGGGAGTGCCAGGGACGTCCGTCCGGGACGCCGCGCTGGGCGCCACGGGCCAGGAGGTCACCGTGGTCTACGTCCACGGGGCTGGCAACCAGCCGCCCAGGGATGAGCTCAAGCGACAATGGGATAATGATCTGTTCGGTCGGGACATGGGCCAGCGAACCCGGATGGCGCACTACGCAGACCTGCTGCACGGCCAGCCTCACGCGATTGGATCCGATCCGTCCACGCCGGACGAGGCGTTGGCCGCTCTAGCCCCGGTGATCGGCGAACCCGTGGCGGCCTTGGGTGCGGGGTCCGCCGGTGACCAGGTCATGGCCACCGAAGAAGCCAAGGTATTCGCCGGGTTGACCCCGGCTGGGCAGCAACTGGCGCTGAGCCTGTCGATCGACATGGCGACCCGGGCGGCGAGCCAGCAGCCGACCTTGGACGAGACCATGAACAGGGTCCTGCCCGTGCCGGCACCAGTGCGCCGCCTGCTGTTGCGCCAACTGCTGCAACGGCTCATCCCCGACGCCGACAGCTACATCTTTACCGACAAGCGCAACGCCATCCAGGACCGGCTCCGCCAAGCCCTGGATACGATGGACGGGCCGGTGGTCGTGGTCAGCCACAGCCTCGGCACGATCATCGCCTACGATGTGTTGAGTGAGCCACGCTTCGCGGGCCGGGCGGTGCCGCTGCTGGTCACCCTCGGCGCGCCGCTGGGCTACACCGAGATCCAGGACGTGATCGCCCAGCCGCTGCGCGTCCCGGCACCAGTCGGGCTGTGGGCGAATTTCGCCGACCCACTAGACGTGGTCACACTCGACACCAGCCTTGCTGACGACTTCGGCGCGGGACCCAGAATCGTCGACACCCGAGTCGACAACCCAGCACCCAACAACCATGACTCCGGTGGGTATCTCCGTGCCCCTCAGGTGCGCTCGAGGATGACCGCTACCGTGCCGACCGATCTCGGCCCAGTTGGGTAGATCTGGCGGCTAGCAGGCGGTGTCGCTAGACGTCGGCGCTGGGTGCGTGTCCGGCGTCAGTCAAGCCTCGTTCATGCACCGCGTAATGACCTGCATGGACGCGACTCCGACACCAATTCCCAAACGAGCACGGGGACCGGGACACAGACCCAGAGCTCGTCGGTGACCTCCGGGCCTGCGGGGTTCCAGAATTCGGTCACCTGCGCTGATCAGCAGTTTCATGCTGCCCGCTCGTACTCGTTGATCAAGCCACCAAGAACCGATCAACGCTTGATCTGTTCATGGCTGAGGTCCGCCACGGGGTGGGACGGTCGTGGAGGGCGAAGTTCGCGGGCGCGATGCGGCCATCAACCGTTGTAGTGCCCAACGTACTCGGTGAGCACACGCAAGTGCCGGTGACTGAAGATCAGTACACGGTCGGCGAGTTCGGCTCTGACCGTGCGTACGAGCCTTTCGGCGAAACAGTTCGCCCGCGGACAATGAGGAGGAATCCTGACCATGCGGATGCCGACGTCAGCCAGGACAGCATCGAAGGACGCTGTGAACTGACCGGCCCGATCTCGGACGAGGAACCGCAACTCAGCGATGCGATCACCAAGATCCATCACCAGATTACGGACCTACTGCGTCGTCCACCGGCTATCCGGATTCGAGGCCGCGAAGGACGATCCCGGGGGAGGTGCCAGGGGACGGAGATCTCTGCGAGCACTCCTGTGTGAACGCTGATTGGCGGTGTGTCCGCGTAGCTGGGAGTGTCATGTCGTGCCGCGGAGCTGCGGCTACGTGCCGGTGTGGCTCGGCCAGTGCGGACTAGTCGCGTCGCTTTCGCTGACGGCTTGCTGACGATGATCATGTAAGCGTCAGTCTGACGGCGGCGCCCAGTGGACCAATTTGGCGCGGCATCCGGGTGTCCTGATCGGTCGATCTTGGGGTTCTGAGGCGAATGGAACCCGTCCCATGCCTGTTTCAGGTCCTGCGGTTCGTGCCTGCTAGCGGCGACTGTCAAGGGGGTCCCAGCTGGTCAGCCGACCAACTGCTACCCACAGGAT
>JALZDU010000213.1 GCA_030862405.1 Actinomycetota bacterium
TTTCGGCACACTGTTGAGTTCTCAAAGAACAAACACACACCATCACGAACCACCCAAAGTGGCAGTTGGATCCGGTATGACACATCTTGAGGCATCCGGTACCGGTGCTAGTTCGACCCCGCGAAGGGATCTGCACTGCCCCGGCGACCCATCGAGCATACCAGCCGTCCGAGTCAAGCTCCGCACGGCCTGGCCGGTGTCCTCAGTAGCTGTAACGCACTGATGGGTCTCGTCCATCCCGCTGTGGGACTCAAACCCCATCCGAGTCACCCGCTCCGCGGCCCGGCCTAACGTCTCGCACCCTCTGTGCGCTGGACGTTTCGTCCGGTCCCCCGCGGGGCGAGGGGAAAGCTACGCGGAGTGCACGGTCGAAGTCAAATCGGCGTGTCGAGCAGGGCCGACAGCCCTCGCACAGCCACTGGAAGCGGCGGCAACCCGAGGTGTGAAACCCGCAAGATGATCACCGAACTCGCACACCAGCGGTATGGCGCCGGCCTCGCCGAAGGACCAACCAGCCCCCCGGTAGCAGATCAGACTCCACCGGCGTCCAGCCCTCATCCCCGACCTTGGCGTTGTTCACCGACGCGCCACCTTCGCGGACCGTGCGACGCGCGGCGCCCTTACTGTCGGCCAGACCGCTGGCCACCAGCAAATCGACGATCGTGGGCTGGTCGGCTAGCAGCACCTGCCCGGTGGGTGCCTCCGCCATCGCGGCATCCAGCGTGCGCGCGTCCAACTCGCGCAGTTCTCCGTGGCCGAACAACGCCTGGCTGGCCGCCACCGCACGGTGCGCCTCCTGCGAACCGTGCACCAGCGCGGTGACCTCCGCGGCCAGCGTCCGCTGCGCTGTTCGCGCGTGCGGCCGCTGCGCCGTCTCGAGTTCGAGGGCGGCGATCTCCTCCCGCGAGAAATCCGTGAAGACCCGCAGGTATCCGGCGACTTGTGAATCCTCGGCGTTGATCCAGAACTGATAGAAGGCGTAAGGGCTGGTCAGCTCCGGGTCGAGCCACACCGTGCCGCTCTCGGTCTTCCCGAACTTGGTCCCGTCCGCCTTGGTGATCAGCGGTGTTGCCAGGGCGTGCACCGAACGCTGCTCCACCCGGTGGATCAGGTCGACGCCGGCGGTGAGGTTGCCCCACTGGTCACTGCCACCCACCTGCAGCGTGCAGTTGTCCCGGCGGTAAAGCTCAAGGAAATCCATGGCTTGCAGCAGCTGGTAACTGAACTCGGTGTAGCTGATCCCGGCTTCGGAATTCAGCCGCGCGCTCACTGCCTCCTTGGCGAGCATGCGGTTGACGCGGAAGTGCTTGCCGACGTCGCGCAGGAAGTCGATCGCTGACAGGTGCTCGGTCCAGTCCAGGTTGTTGACCATGCGGGCGGCGTGCGGACCGTCAAATTCGAGGAACGGCTCGATCTGCCTGCGAATACGCGGGACCCACTCAGCGACGACCTCCCGGGTGTTGAGCGTGCGCTCAGCGGTCGCCTTCGGGTCGCCGATGAGGCCGGTGGCACCGCCCACCAGCGCGAGGGGGCGATGGCGGCCCCGCTGGAACCGGCGCAGCGTCAGGATCAGCACCAGGTTGCCGACGTGCAGGCTTGGCGCGGTGGGATCGAAGCCGCCGTAGACGGTCACCGGGCCCGCGTCACAGTCGCGGCGCAGCGCGTCGAGGTCGGTGCTCTGCGCGATCAGACCGCGCCAGCTCAGCTCGTCAAGGATGTGCTCTGCCACCACTGCATCATCCCGTACCGGATGATCCGTTGCGGATCAGGCAGGTTGCCGGTGGCGGCGGTAGGCCGACACCGCCGGGCTACCGTGCATCCAGAACCGCCACGGCCGGTCCGGCGCAGCGGCGACGCCGACCCGAGGACCGGTGCGTACCAGCTCGGCGGGCACCGGATCGCCGGACAGCAGCCGCACCGGTGACGCCGGGTCGGTGAGGTCCAGGCCGTTGTGCTCGCGGCGCAGCCCGAGCAGCGTCGCGAGCCTCGCGGGCCCGCGAGCGAGCTCGGCGTCGGACCGTGCGGTGGGCCGGTGCAGCCGGGCGATTTCGAGATCGGACACCACCTCGGCGGCGCGCAGTAACACCGCACCGGCTTGTCCATCGGGCAGGCAGGAGATGTTGGCGCAGAAGTGCAAGCCGTAGATGAAATACACATACAGGTGTCCGGGCGGGCCGAACATGACGGCGTTGCGGGCGGTGCGGCCGCGGTAGGAGTGCGCCGCCGGATCGTCGGAGCCGCGATAGGCCTCCAGCTCGACGAGCCGGACGGCCACCTGGCCCTGCGGTCGGTCAGCAACCAGGTGGCAGCCCAGCAGCAGCCGAGCAGCTGGCAGGACGTCCACAGCGAGGCATTCGCGGGCGAACGTCTCTAGCGTCACAGCGTCTCCGCTGTCACAACATCTCCACCGTCACGAGGTGATCCAGCTGCGGTGCTCGTCGGCCGCGTGCCGGGCACGCTGCAACTGCTCGGCGACACACTCGGGTGCGGTGCCCCCGTAGGCATCGCGGGAGCCGATCGAGCCGGCGACGCTGAGCACCCGGTGGACGTCAGTGGTGAGCTCGGGATGGATGGCGGTGAGCTCCATCTCCGACAGCTCGGACAGCTCCACCCCGCGGTATTCGGCCAGCCGCACGCAGGCCCCAGCCGCATGGTGTGCGCTGCGGAAGGGCACACCCTGACGCACCAGCCATTCGGCGAGGTCCGTGGCCAGCGCGAATCCGGCCGGAGCCAGCTCGGCGAGCCGCTCGGTGTCGAAGACCAGGGTGCCGACCATTCCGGCCATCGCGGGCAGCAGCAATTCGAGCTGGTCAACGGAGTCGAACAGCGGTTCCTTGTCCTCTTGCAGGTCCCGGTTGTACGCCAAGGGCTGCGCCTTGAGCGTCGCCAACAGCCCGGTGAGGTTGCCGATCAACCGGCCTGCCTTACCCCGAGCCAATTCGGCCACATCAGGGTTCTTCTTTTGCGGCATGATCGAGCTACCGGTCGAGTAGGCATCATCGAGCGCGACGTAACCGAACTCGGCGGTGGCCCAGAAGATGATCTCCTCGGCGATCCGGGACAGGTCGACGGCCAGCATTGCAAGCACGAACGCGGCCTCGGCGGCGAAGTCGCGCGATGCCGTGCCGTCGATCGAGTTCTCCACCGGGGCACCGAAGCCGAGTTCGGCGGCCACTGCTGCCGGGTCCAGGCCCAGCGACGAACCCGCCAGGGCACCCGAGCCATAGGGCGAGACGGCCGCCCGGGCATCCCAGTCGCGCAGCCGCTCGACATCGCGCAACAGGGCCTGGACATGCGCCCCCAGGTGGTGGGCGAGCAGCACAGGCTGGGCGTGCTGCATATGGGTCCGGCCCGGCATGGGTGCGTCCGGATGCGCCTGCGCCTGGTCGAGCAACGCGTCGATCACGTCCAGGGTGCCGGCCGCGACCCGGCGGGCAGCGTCGCGTAGCCACATCCGGAACAACGTCGCGACCTGGTCGTTGCGGGAGCGACCGGCGCGCAATGCACCGCCGAGTTCCGGCCCGGCGCGCTCGATCAGGCCCCGCTCCAAAGCGGTGTGCACGTCCTCGTCCTCGGGCATCGGGACAAAGGCGCCGGAGCTGACGTCGGCGTCGAGGTGGTCCAGTGCGTCGAGCATCGCGTCCAGCTCACCGTCGTTGAGCAGCCCGGCATCGTGCAGCACCCGGGCGTGCGCCCGGGAGCCACGCAGCTCGTACCGGGCCAGCCGCCAGTCGAAGTGTGTCGACAGGCTCAGTGCAGTCATCGCGTCGGCCGGTTTGCCGCTGAACCGGCCACCCCAGAGTGTGGTCACGGTGGGAAGCCTCGCAGGTCTCGTTGTGCGGCGATTTTTGAGGGCAGCCCCCACAGTTGCACGAACCCCTTGGCCA
>JALZDU010000215.1 GCA_030862405.1 Actinomycetota bacterium
CTGCCCGGCGTGGCCGCGGTCACGCCGACTGAGGCTGGCGGCGACGTGGTCACGCTGTCGGCGATATTGCGCGGCGACCCGTTAGCCGCACCGGCCCGCCAGACCGTCGACGCTATCCGCGCGCTGCTCGATCCGGCCGCTACCCGCGTCCTCGTCGACGGGCTCACCGCGCAGGTTGCGGACGGGCTGGCGGCGATCGCCGGGACCCTGCCCTGGATGGCGGTGCTGCTGGTCGGCGCCACCCTGGTGATGCTGTTCCTGGCGTTCGGCTCAGTGCTGCTGCCGGTCAAGGCCGTGCTGCTGAGCGCCCTGAGCCTGGGTGCCACCTTCGGCGTGCTGGTGTGGATCTTCTCCGACGGCAACGGGGCGGACCTGCTCGGCATCACCCCCGCACCACTGCAAGCGGGCGTGGTGATCCTGATGGCGGCCATCGTCTTCGGGCTCTCCACCGACTACGAGGTGTTCCTGCTCTCCCGGATGGTCGAGGCCCGGACCCACGGCGCGACGACCAGCCAGGCGGTGGCCACCGGGCTGGCCCGCACCGGGCGGGTGATCACAGCGGCGGCGCTGCTGCTGATCGTGGTCACCGGAGCGTTCGCGTTCTCCTCGGTGTCGACGATGCGGTTCATCGGCGTCGGCATGATCCTCGCGCTGCTGCTCGACGCCACCATCGTGCGGATACTGCTGATGCCCGCGCTGCTGCGACTGCTGGGCGAGGCCGCCTGGTGGGCACCCAGGCCACTGCGCACGCTGCAGCAGCGGGCCGGGCTGGAGGATGCCGAACCGCTGGGACAGTCCTGACGCGGGTCAGCAGATGGCGAGAGCGGCGATCCAGTCGCCGTCGCGGATCGTTTGCACGGTGGAGGGGTTGGGCAGCGGTGAGGACAACCGTCCCGGTCGGCACGTCCAGGCCCCGTCCAGGCCGGCGGCGACATCGCCACCCTCGCACCGCTGAACGCCACGGTCTTGCCAGCGTTGATCTGCCGACGTATCTCGGCGGATCCGCCGACCGCGACGTCGAGCGTGCCGTCGCTGCGGGTATAGGTAAAGCCAGCTACCCGACCCGCTCGGTGGCCTCATCTACCCCGAGCAATGCTTGGAACCGTGGATGAGCCGGGAGAGTTACCCTTTCATCCCGTGCACACCCGGCCCCATTGATCAGCCCTCAGATCCGAATCCGCGAGTAGAGGGCGACCGTCCGCTTCGCGGTCGTGGCGGTCAGCGCTAGAGGCAAGCTGCAGTGCACGGAGGAGGGTGCTGCCGCGGAACCCAAGTCGTTCGATGAGGGGGCGGAAGATACCGGGGGCCTTCGCGACGATCAAATTCCGCTTCGGGACGACGATGAGGTCGGCGCGCCGTTGAATGCCATTTACGATGCCGTCGGTGACGGTGGCCAGTGGGACCATCTTCCAGAGGCCCTTTTCATTGCCGCCCCACAGGACGTTCCTGGCCGGGTCGGTCACTACGTTCTCCGTCATTGGCGTGCGGAAGAAGGTCGGGTGGGCGCTGCCGACACCGACACCCAGGTGCCGCACTTCGAGGCGGATGCTGCCGCACAGTGCCCATATCCCGGCTTTGCTGGCTGTGTAGGAGGCCACCAGCGGCGAGTGGACGAAGGCGGCCATCGAGGAGATCGCCAACAGATACCCCTGGTGCCGCTGCACGTACGGCAGCGCCGCGCGGAAGGTGCGCCAGACCCCGTTGAGGTTGATATCGATGACGCGCTCGTGGGCAGCCGGGTCGATGATGGCCATCGGGGCTATGGTGCCGACGCCGCCGTTGGCGATCACGATGTCGATGTGCCCGAAGTGGTCGGCGGCCGCAGCCATCGCGGCTTCGAGGTCGTCGAGGTGACGCACGTCGGCACGCCATCCGCGGGCGACGGTGTCGCCACCAAGTGCGCGAGCCTGAGTGGCAACACTGTCGAGATTGACGTCGAGCAGCGCGAGGTTGGCGCCGCAGGCGCGGAGCGCCTCAGCGAGGGCGGTGCCCAGGCCACCAGAGGATCCAGTGAGGACGACGGTTCGACCGGCCAGCTCATAACGCGACATAGTCTGTCTCCTGGTGCGTTCGGCGGTGGGGGAACGGCGCGACTGACCCGGGTCAAAGAACGGCGAGAGTGGCGATCCAGTCGCCGTCGCGGACTGTCTGCACGGTGAGGGGTTGGGCAGCGGTGAGGGGTTGGGCAGCGGTGAGGACAACCGTTCCGGTCGACACGTCCAGGTGGGTGGCGACGAGGCCAGTCGGACTTCCGAGCGCTTTGCCTGCCGCCGCGGTGGCGCACCGCAGGCGCAGCGCCCACTCTTCGCGGAGCGGCGCGTCGAGGGCGGCGATCAGCGCCTGTTCCGGTGGGCTGAGTTCCGGTGGGCTCACGGCACGGGATTCGAGGGAGTGGTCGAGGCGTTCGAGGTCGATGCCGATGCCTCGGCAGTGCCCGGCGGGGCCGGCG
>JALZDU010000224.1 GCA_030862405.1 Actinomycetota bacterium
CCGGGGTGGAGGTCGGCGAACTCGCTGAGACTTATGGCACCCCGCTGTTCGTGGTCGACGAGGCCGACTTCCGGGCCCGCTGCGCCGAGCATGTCGCCGCCTTCGGCGCTGCGCAGCGGGTGCACTACGCGGCCAAGGCCTTCCTGTGCTCCGAGATCGCTCGCTGGGTCGCCGAGCAGGGCATGAGCCTGGACGTGTGCACCGGCACCGAGCTCGCGCTCGCCCTGCACGCCGGTTTCCCCGCGCACCGGATCGCGATGCACGGCAACAACAAATCCACCACCGAGCTCACCGCTGCCGTGGCAGCCGGAGTCGGTGCGGTGGTACTCGATTCCTTCCTGGAGATCGCCCGGCTGGACGACATCGCCCGCCGGCACGGCGTGGTGCAGCCGGTGTTGATCCGGGCGACTGTCGGGGTCGAGGCGCACACCCATGAGTTCATCGCCACTGCGCACGAAGACCAGAAGTTCGGGTTCTCGCTGGCTGCCGGGGACGCAGCCGAGGCTGCCCGTCGAGTGCTCAAGTCCGACGGGCTGCGGTTGGTCGGGCTGCACAGCCACATCGGCTCGCAGATCTTCGACTCCGACGGCTTCGAGCTGGCGGCGCACCGGATGGTCGGTCTGCTCGCGGCGATCCGCGATGAGCACGGTCTCGACGCCGTCTCCGAAATCTCCACCCTGGATCTCGGCGGTGGGCTGGGGATTGCCTACACCGCAGACGATGATCCGCCACCGCCTGCCGCGCTGGCTGCACATCTGCGGGCCGTCGTGGACGCCCGGTGCCAAGCGGCCGGCATGCCAACCCCGGAGCTGGCCGTCGAGCCGGGCCGCGCGATCGTCGGGCCGGGCACGGTGACGGTCTACGAGGTCGGCACCATCAAAGATGTCACCGTGGGGGCATCAACCCAGCGGCGCTACATCTCGGTAGACGGCGGGATGAGCGACAACGTGCGAACCGCGCTGTACGACGCGTGTTATGACTGCCGGCTGGTCTCGCGCCGCTCCGAGGCACAGCCCGCACTGTCCCGGGTGGTCGGTAAGCACTGCGAGTCCGGTGACGTGGTGGTCCGGGACTGCTGGTTGCCCAACGATCTGGCGCCCGGTGATCTGGTGGCTGTTGCGTGCACCGGCGCGTACTGCTACTCCATGTCCAGCCGGTACAACCTCGTGCCTCGCCCAGCGGTGGTTGCGGTACGCGACGGTGCGCACCGGTTACTGCTGCGCCGCGAGACGATGGTGGATCTGCTGTCTCTGGAAATGGAGGGCGGGGTCACGTGACGCTGCGGGTGACGGCCGACCCATCCTGGCCTGGCGTGATCGAAGCCTATCCGGAGCGGATCCGGGTCCTCCCGGGCTGCCGGGTGGTGACCTTGCAGGAGGGCGGCACCCCGCTGGTGCCTGCTCCCACACTGTCGCAGCGCACCGGCTGCGAGGTGTGGCTCAAGGTCGAGGGCGCCAACCCCACCGGCTCCTTCAAGGACCGGGGGATGACCCTTGCGGTGACCGAAGCGTTGGCCCGGGGTGCGGAGGGGGTGCTGTGCGCCTCGACCGGCAACACCGCTGCCTCTGCCGCCGCCTACGCGGCACGGGCCGGGATACCCAGCGCCGTGCTGGTACCCCGCGGCAAGATCGCACTGGGCAAGCTCGCGCAGGCCACCGCCTACGGTGCGCGGATCCTGGCCGTGGACGGCAACTTCGACGACTGCTTGGAGCTGGCTCGCAAGACCGCCGCCAGCTACCCGGTGACCGCGCTGGTGAACTCGGTGAACCCGGTGCGGCTGCAGGGTCAGAAGAGCGCCGCGTTCGAGATCTGCGACGTGCTGGGGCGCGCACCCGACGTGCATTGCCTGCCGGTCGGCAACGCCGGCAACATCACGGCCTATTGGATGGGATATACGGAATACCACGCCGACGCCTTGGTGCCCGGCCGGCCGCGGATGTTCGGATTCCAGGCGGCCGGTGCCGCACCACTGGTACACGGCGCGCCGGTGTCACATCCGGATACCATCGCCACCGCCATCCGGATTGGTAGCCCGGCCTCCTGGAGCGGCGCGATGCGGGCCCGGAACGAATCTGCAGGATTGTTCGAGGCGGTCACCGACGACCAGATCCTCGCCGCCTACCGGCTACTGGCCGGGCAGGAGGGCGTGTTCGTTGAACCCTCTTCGGCCACGTCTGTGGCGGGACTGCTGCAAGTCGCCGACGACGGGCGGTTGCCCCGGGAGTCCCTGGTGGTATGCACCGTGACCGGGCACGGGCTCAAGGATCCTGACACCGCGCTGCGCGGCATTCCCGAGCCCGAGCCCACGCCGGTCGATCCGGCCGCGGTGGCCGCCGCGCTGGATCTTGGGTGAGCCGTTCGGTGCTGCGAGTACGGGTACCGGCGTCCACTGCCAACCTCGGACCGGGATTCGATGCGCTCGGGCTGGCACTGGCGCTCTATGACGAGGTCGAGGTGGCCCTGGCGCCGTCCGGCTTGCGGGTCGAGGTCCGGGGCGAGGGCGCCGGGCAGGTGCCGACCGACGAGACGCACCTGGTGGTGCGCGCGCTGCGAGCCGCGTGCGCGCGGTGCGGTTACCAGGCCGACGGCTTGGTACTGCGCTGCCACAACCGCATCCCGCACTCCCGGGGACTGGGTTCATCAGCCGCGGCTGCCGTCGCCGGGGTGCTCGCCGGCTACGCGCTGGCGGGAATGCAGCCGGACGAGACGGTGTTAGACCTAGCAGCTGGTTTCGATGGGCATGCCGACAATGCCGGGGCAAGCCTGCTCGGTGGTTTGGTGATCTCGTGGCGCGACGGGCAGGCCTTCCGGGCCGTTCGCCTCGAGCCGCATCCTGATCTCGCCCCCGTACTGCTGATGCCGGAGCTGACATCGTCGACCAAGATCACCCGTGGGCTGCTGCCCGCCGAGGTGCCGCACACCGATGCGGCATTCACGGCTGGACGCGCCGCGCTGGCCGTGCACGCGTTGACCGCGGCCCCGCAGCTACTGCTGGCCGCTACCGAGGATCGACTGCATCAGACCTACCGCCGCGCAGCCTACCCGGCGACGGGGCGGTTGGTGGACACGCTGCGCGCGGCCGGAGTGCCCGCCGCGGTGTCGGGCGCGGGGCCGACGGTGCTGGCGTTGCCTGGCCGGGCGCCGCTACCGGCTGTGGTGGACACCACTGGCTTCACCTGCTGGCAGCTCGATGTGGCTCGCGACGGTGCCACCATCGAATGGAGGTGATCACCTATCCGCGGGCGTGTTGTTGCCGCGGCGGCGCTGTACCGTTAGTCTCGGAGGCGTTCAGACACCGCGTGCATGGGCGCCGGTGCCCAGTTCGGGGCCCTCTCACCCGGGCAATTATCTCCCGCTCTCCGGTTGCACCGTAGCGGGAAGGCTGGCACCCACACCCTTGCCGCATTTGAACATGTCCCGTGCCGGTCGGCTCGACACCGATGTCGTGGTGCGAAGAGCCCCCGCACCGGACCACGCGCCGTCCGCATACCGCCGGACGGCGAACAGGCTGGCTCGAGCTGCGTCTCGGGTCGGTTAGGGAAGGACCTGTGTGAGCGACATTAATCTGTTGGGTAGCGATGTTCCCGCTGTGACGTCTTCGGACGAACGGCCGGCTGACGACGCTGCATCGACTGCTACGGCTGGGTCTTCTGGGACCGCTGGAACCTCTTCAGACAACGGAGCCACTCCGCGTCGGCGTGGTGGGCTGTCCGGGATGGTGCTGGCTGACCTGCGCAAGCTGGCCGGTCAGCTGGGGATCTCCGACACCGCCGGTCTCCGCAAGAACGACTTGATCGCCGCGATCAAGGAACGCCAGGGCGCTGTTCCCCGGCAGCGTCATGCCGACGCCGACCAGCTCCCGCTGGAGAGCTCGGTGTCCCAGGGCCCTGGATCGGAGGGCACTGCGCCGCGGCAGGAGACCACTGCGTCTCACGCGGCGGTGCAGACCGAGACCCAGACGGGAGCCCCTAGCGTGGCCCAGGCCGGGGAGCAGCAGGTCGCCCCGCCCGCGCCGCTGACCGGTGATCATGATCAGCAAGAGCGGGGAGACCAGCAGGAGCGGGACAGCGACGGTACGGACCGCTCCCGCAACCGGCGTCGCCGTCCCGTCCGCGCCGGTGAGGCGCCGCGCTCGCCCAGCGATCAGGCCCCCACCGATCAGACGCGGACCGATCAGACGCGGACCGATCAGATTCCTGGTGTCCAGAGTCCGGGTGGTCAGAATGCTGCCCGCGACGACGACGACGAGGGCGGTCGCCGGCGTGGCCGGCGCTTCCGCGACCGCAACCGCCGCAACCGAAATGACCGCAGTGAGCGCAGCAACGACCGGCGCGACGGGGGCGAGCTGGAGGTCCGCGAGGACGACGTGCTGCTGCCGGTCGCCGGAATCCTCGACGTGCTGGACAACTACGCGTTCGTCCGTACCTCGGGATACCTGTCCGGACCCAACGACGTGTACGTGTCCCTGTCGCTGGTCCGCAAGCACGGGTTGCGCCGCGGTGATGCGATCACCGGCGCGGTGCGCCAGCCTCGTGAGGGCGAGCAACAGCGGCAGAAGTTCAACCCGCTGGTGCGAGTCGACACCATCAATGGTCTGGATGTCGAGCAGGCCAAGCAGCGCCCGGAGTTCACCAAGCTGACCCCGCTGTACCCCAACGAGCGGTTGCGCTTGGAAACCGAGCAGAACCTGATGACCACCAGGGTTATCGACTTGGTGATGCCGATCGGCAAGGGTCAGCGGGCGCTGATCGTGTCGCCGCCCAAGGCAGGCAAGACGATGATCCTGCAGGCACTCGCCAACGCCATCACCCGCAACAATCCGGAATGCCACCTCATGGTCGTGCTCGTCGACGAGCGGCCCGAGGAGGTCACCGACATGCAACGCTCGGTGAAGGGCGAGGTCATCGCCTCCACCTTCGACCGCCCGCCGTCGGACCACACCTCCATTTCAGAGCTGGCCATCGAGCGGGCCAAGCGGCTGGTGGAGATGGGCCACGACGTGGTCGTACTGCTGGACTCGATCACGCGGCTGGGTCGGGCGTACAACTTGGCAGCACCGGCATCCGGCCGAATCCTGTCCGGTGGTGTGGACTCCACCGCGCTGTACCCGCCGAAGCGGTTCCTCGGCGCGGCCCGCAACATCGAGGATGGCGGATCGCTGACCATCTTCGCGACCGCGCTGGTAGAGACAGGTTCGACGATGGACACGGTCATCTTCGAGGAGTTCAAGGGAACCGGAAACGCCGAGCTCAAGCTCGACCGCAAGATCGCGGACAAGCGGATCTTTCCTGCCATCGACGTCAACCCGTCCGGTACCCGTAAAGAGGAGCTGCTGCTGTCCCCGGACGAGCTGGCCATCCACCACAAGCTGCGGCGGGTGCTATCTGGGCTGGAGACCCAGCAGGCCATCGATGTGCTGCTGGACCGGCTGCGCAAGACCCGAACCAACATCGAGTTCCTGATGCAGGTATCCAAGTCCGCAGCTGGCAACGGCGACGACTGACCAGTTCTCACCGCACGCATACCGCACGCATGTCGCGCTGTCATGTCCGGTGTGTCGTGCTGGGGTGACCTGTGCTGTTCGCCCCTGTAAGCGGGAACACTGCAGTGCAGCTGACGGTTTCATCTGGGGCTGAGCCGTCTGGCACACTGTCAGCGCTCGCTGCGGCTCACGCAGTTCGGCTCCGGTTCACCCCGTCGATGCGCGGCGGGGACCCGGCGGCCATGAGGAAAGGACATCCATGAAGCAGGGCATCCACCCGCAGTACGTCGATACGCAGGTCACCTGCAGCTGTGGCAACGCCTTCGCCACCCGCAGCACCAAGCGTGACGGTCAAATCCATGTCGAGGTGTGCTCCAACTGCCACCCCTTCTACACCGGCAAGCAGAAGATCCTGGACACCGGTGGCCGGGTGGCCCGCTTCGAGAAGCGCTACGGCAAACGACAGAAGTAAGGCCCAGATCACAGGAAATCGGTGAGGGCGGTGGATACCGCGGCAGTTCAGGCGCTGCTGGATCAGCACGCCGACCTGGAGCGCCGGCTTGCTGATCCCGCGCTGCATGCCGACCAGGACGCGGCGCGCAAGGCGGGACGGCGCTATGGAGAGCTGTCCCGCATCGTGCGGGTGATTCGTGAGCTGGAGCAGACCCGAAGCGACGTCGCGGCAGGCCGTGAACTAGCTGCTGAGGACCCCGCCTTTGCCGCCGAGGCTGACACCCTCGCGGAGCGGGTCCCGCAGCTGGAGGCAGAGCTGACTGAGTTGTTGCTGCCGCGCGATCCCCACGACAGCTCCGACGTGGTCATGGAGATCAAGTCAGGAGAAGGCGGCGCGGAGTCCGCGCTGTTCGCCGGAGACCTGTTGCGGATGTATCTGCGCTACGCCGAACGCCACGGCTGGCAGGCCGAAGTGCTCGACGCTACCGAGGCGGAGCTGGGTGGTTACAAGGACGTCACGGTTGCGGTAAAAGCAGCAACATCGGCACAGCCCGGGGTCTGGGAACGGTTGAAGTTCGAGGGCGGAGTGCATCGGGTGCAGCGGGTCCCGGTCACCGAGTCGGCCGGGCGGATTCACACCTCCGCTGCGGGGGTGCTGGTCTACCCCGAACCCGATGAGGTCGAGATCGATCTCGATGAGAAGGACCTGCGCATTGACGTCTACCGCTCTTCTGGTCCCGGTGGGCAGAGCGTCAACACCACCGACTCCGCAGTGCGCATCACGCACCTGCCGACTGGCACCGTGGTGTCGTGCCAGAACGAGAAGTCGCAGATCCAGAACCGGATCCGGGCCACCGCGGTGCTGCGGGCCAGGCTGCAGGCGCTGGCCGAGGAGAAGGCCCAGCAGGAGGCCTCTGAGCAGCGCCGATCGCAGGTTCGCACCGTGGACCGCTCCGAGCGGGTGCGCACCTACAACTTCCCCGAAAACCGGATCTCCGACCACCGGGTCAACTACAAGGCTCACAACCTCGACGCGGTGCTTGACGGAGACCTCGACGGAGTGCTCGACGCGCTGATCGGGGCGGACCGCGAGATGCTGCTGCGACAATCGTGAATCGGGGCGCTCGTGGGTAGGCAACCGCTGCGCCTGGCTGTGCTGGAGGCGGAACGGATCCTCACCGAGGCCGGCGTGGCCTCCCCTCGGGTGGACGCCGAACTGCTCGCGGCGCACGTGCTCGGTGTGCAGCGTGGGCGGCTGTCAATGGTTCCGCTGGTGGATCCGCCGGTGATCAATACCTTCCGTGAGCTGGTGTCCCGACGCGCCGCACGGGTGCCATTGCAGCACCTCACCGGTACTGCCGTCTTGGGTGCCATTGAGGTCGCCGTGGGGCCTGGCGTGTTCATCCCGCGTCCTGAGACCGAAGTGCTGCTGGCTTGGGGCCTGGCCGCGCTGGAGAACGTGCAGCGTCCTCTGGTGGTCGATCTGTGCACGGGCTCCGGAGCACTAGCCCTGGCGGTGGCACACGCCAGGCCCGATGCGCAGGTACATGCCGTGGAACTCCAGCCGGCGGCGCTGAGCTGGGCGCGGCATAACGCTGACGCCAGGGCGGCGGCGGGGGACACCCCGGTGGTGCTGTACGCCGGTGACGTCGCCGAGCCGGGAATGCTCGGCGCGTTGGACGGGATGGCCGATCTGGTGCTGTGCAACCCGCCCTATGTGCCGCGCAGTGCTGCGGTAACGCCCGAGGTCGCCCTGCACGACCCGCCTACCGCCGTGTTCGCCGGTGACGACGGGCTCGCTGTCATCCCGGACGTGGTACGCACCGGGACCCGCTTGCTGCGCGAGGGCGGCAGCATCGCCATCGAACACGACGACTCGCACGCCGAAGCCGTGCTCGCCTTGCTGGCCGCCCGGCGGGTGCTCACCGATGTCGCTGGCCATGTCGACCTCAACGGCCGCCCGCGGTTCGCCACTGCCCGGCGCTGCGCGCTACCCGCCACCTTCAATCCCCGATCCTGAGCGTGTCCAGGGTGAGAGAGGCGACCGCGTGCATGCCGCGGGCATTGGGGTGCATCGGGTGGGCCGGGCTGGTAGGGGCAGTCCCTTCCACCCACTTCACTTCGGGCTGCTGGCACACGTCGCGGTTCGGTGAGCCGGCGTAGGAGTCGACGAGTGCCACCCCGTGGATGCGGGCCTGGTCGGCCAACATGGCGGTAAGCTGCTGTTCCAGGCCGTCGAGGTAGGACACATCGCCGCGGGCGATCGGGAAGACCGGGTAGCAGCCGGCCGCGGGCGGCAGGATCCGCAGGTAGCCCACCACAATCACAGTCGCTAGCGGGGAGCGTTGCCGGATGCCCGCCAGCACCCCGGCGACCTTCGGTGCCACGGCGGGGATGCGTTGCGCGTAAACATCCGTGCCACCGGCGGTGGCCTGCCGCCTACACGGGTCACCCAGCGGGTCGGTGCTGCTGAGAGCCAAGCAGGTGTTGAAGATATCGCTGAGGCCGAAGTCGTTGCCGCCGATGGTCACGGTGACCAGGTCGGTGTCCGGTCGCAATGCGTCGAACTGTGGCGGGTTCGTGCCGCCACCGCTCAACGGTCCTTGCTGGGCGGCCGTCATGTGGTCGGTCCGCGCGCCGCTGCAACTCACGTCGGTGTAGTCGGCGGCGCCGAGTGCCTCGGCGACCAGCGCGGGGTAGTTGCGAGTGGAGCGCCCGCAGCCGATCGGGTCGGTCCGCTGCACCGGGATCGCCGGACCTGCTGCATAGGAGTCACCGAGTGCGACGTAGTGCCTCGGCGCGGCGGGGATCTGCGCGGCTGCGGTCGCCTGGCCCGCTCCCGTGCCGGCAAGCCCGGCCAGAGCGAGCACGGCGCCCGCAGCGACCACCACGGCCCGGCGATGCACAGCCACATGATTCCCCGACAGCCGACGATTCCCCCACCGGACGCAGATCGTGCCGTGCCGATCACGTGCTGTCAACACGGCGCGCGTCACCGCAGGGTTGTCACCTCGCTCACGTCGCTGAGCTCCGGCTCTCTGAGCGCATCCAGGGCCAGGGCGGCCACCGCTCGCATGCCGATGGCATTGGGGTGCACCGGGGCGGCCGGGCTGGTAGGCGCGATCCCCTCCACCCATTTCACGCCGGGTAGCTTGCAGGCATCGTGGCCCAGCGAGGCAGTGTAGGAATCGACGAAGACCGCGCCGTGGTCGCTGGCCTGATCGGCGAGCATGGCGTTGAGCTGCTGCTGGATGCCGTCCAGGTAGGGCACGTCACCGCGGGCGATCGGGAAGACCGGGTAGCACCCGACCTCGGGTGGCACGATCCGCAGGTAGCCCACCAGAAGCACGGTCGCTCGCGGAGAGCGCTGCCGGATGCCCGCCAGCACCCTGGCGACGTTCGGCGCTTCGGCATCGATGCGCTGCGCGTAGATATCTGTGCCGCTGGCGGTTGCCTGCCGCTCACACGGGTTGCCCAGCGGGTCGGTGGAGCTGAACCGGGCGCAGGTGACGAAGATGTCGCTGAACCCGATGTCGTTACCGCTAATGGTCAGCGTGACCAGGTCGGTGTCCGGCGCCAAGGCGTTGAACTGGGGTGGATTGATGCCCAGCGGCACGCGTTGAGGGTCTGTCATGTTCTCGGTCTGCGCGCCGCTGCAGCTGACGTCGGTGAAGTCACTGATGCCGAGTGCCGCAGCGACCAACGACGGGTAGTTGCTGGTGGAGCGACGGCAGCCGACCGGATCCAATCGCTGCACCGGAATCTCCGGCCCCGCCGCATACGAGTCGCCGAGCGCTACGTAGTGCTGCGGCACACCGGCGGTCTGGGCGGTCGCGGTCATCTGGACGGCTCCGGTGCCGGTAAGGCCGAGCAGGGCGAGAGCGCTTGCTACGACGGCAACGATGACACGGCGATGCGCGGGCACATAAGCCTCCGGGACTAAAGGACCCTCCCCCGGACGCGGATCGTGCCTTGCTGATCACCAGCGTGTCAACGCCCCACTCCGCCGACCCCGAGCCGGACGAGCGGTCGTAGTGTGCGGATCCGTGAGCCACGTCTACGACTGTGCACGGCCCGAGAGCCGTGCTGCCGGGCTGGCGGCGGCCGCCAGTGCCGCCCGGGCGGGCCAGCTCGTGGTGCTCCCGACGGACACCGTCTACGGGCTGGGTTGCGACGCCTTTTCTTCGGCAGCGGTCCAGGCGTTGCTCGACGCCAAGGGGCGGGGGCGAGACATGCCGGTCCCGGTCCTGGTGGGTTCCTGGTCAACGGTGGACGGCCTGGTGCTGGGCGTACCGTCACAGGCCCGCGCACTGATCGAGGCATTCTGGCCCGGCGGACTGTCGCTGGTATTGCCACACGCGCCGTCACTGGCCTGGGATCTGGGCGACACTCGGGGAACCGTCATGCTGCGGATGCCACTGCATCCGGTGGCCCTTGAGCTGCTCCGCGACGTGGGTCCGATGGCGGTGTCGAGCGCGAACCGCTCTGGCCAACCACCGGCGACCACCGTTGAGCAAGCCCGCGAGCAGCTCGCCGAGCGGGTACCGGTGTATCTCGACGGAGGGACTTCCGGCGAACCGCTGGCCTCCACGATCGTCGACCTCACCGCTGACGAGCCCGTGGTGCTGCGCGAAGGTGCCGTGACCGTCGCCGAGCTCAGCGACGTGCTCGGCCTCACCATCCAGGTGACCCGGTGACCGCGCAATAATCATCGCTTGGGAACAATGGGCCGCGGTATACGTGGCTGCTTCTGCCGAAACGGCGATCACGGGGAACCGGCGGCCGCACAGGTGCATCCCAACACCGTGGAACTGGACTGGTACCTGCGTCGGCAGTCCGGTGTGATCAGCTGCGCGCAAGCGCGGGCGGCGGGCTGAGCCAGGACGTGGTCGACCATCATGTGGCCGGTGGTGCACGGCGTATCCGCCGCCTGGTGGCACGATCTCGGTCCGAAATTCCCGGCCACGGTGGAGGTGACGGTGCCGCGCCGCCGCGGCCGCAGCGACCACCCGGCGGCAAGGGCAGGATCTGGCCTACCGGTGGGACTGAATCACAGCGGGGCTAGCCTGCCTGTCGTGGGACCCGTGCCCGTTGCATCCGGACTGCCATTGCGGGAGTACGTGCTGGTCGGTCTCACCGCTGCGGTGGTGACCTTTCTGCTCACTGGGCTGGTCCGGCAGCTTGCATTGCGCACTGGTGCGGTGGCGATGCCCCGCGAGCGCGACGTGCACCGTGCCCCAATCCCGCGGCTGGGTGGGGTGGCGATGTACGGCGGGATCCTCGGTGGGGTCCTGCTGTCTCACCATCTACCGGTGCTGCGCAGGTCTTTCGAGTTCTCCGGGGACGTCGTGGGAGTGCTCGTTGCCGGCGGCATTATCATGTTGATCGGCGCCCTGGACGACCGGTTCGAGTTGGACTCGCTCACCAAGTTCGCCGGCCAGGTGACGGCTGCCGGGGTGCTGGTGCTCTTCGGCGTGCAGTGGTTCATCTTCCCGGTGCCCTGGAACGGTTCGGCGCTTGTCCTGGGGCAGGACCAGGCGGTGCTGGTCACTGTCGCGCTGGCGGTAGTGCTGATGAACGCGATGAACTTCGTCGATGGACTGGACGGGCTGGCTGCCGGAATCGGGTTGATCGCCGCGGTGGCCATCGGGGCGTTCGCCCTGCAGCTGCTCGACAGGTCTGGCGGCAGTGTGTCGGCATACCCGCCGACGCTGATCGCAGCCCTGATCGCTGGGGCGTGCCTGGGTTTCCTGCCGCACAACTTTCAGCCGGCCCGGATCTTCATGGGGGATTCCGGGGCGATGCTCATCGGTCTGATGCTGGCCGCCGCATCCACCAGCGCATCAGGGCGGGTCGATCTCACCAGCTACGGAGCCACCGACGTGCTGGCGCTGTTCTCCCCGCTACTCGTGGTGGCCGCGGTGCTGTTCGTGCCACTGTTGGACCTGCTGCTCGCGGTGGTGCGCCGCACCCGCGCCGGCCGCAGCCCGTTTGCCGCCGACAAGCTGCACCTGCACCATCGGCTGCTCGAGATCGGGCATTCACATCGCCGAGCAGTGCTATTGATCTACCTTTGGGCGGCCCTGCTCGCTTTTGGTGCCGTTGCGCTGACTGTGTTCGATGTCTATGTCGTGGTTTGGGCGATCATGCTCGGGCTGCTTATCGCCGTGCTTGGTTCGATGGTTCCTCATTTACCCGCACGTTGACTTTCCCTTTGCCCTTACTCTGTCCACCCACGGTCGTGCCGGCAGAAGCGCAGCTAGAAGCGCTGAGGGTGAGCACAGGGTGTAACGTGCTCTGTGATAACGTCTGGTTCGTCTCACCTGGGCGTGGGATTGAGGTCAGGCTGGCCCATCGACAGCGTTCATGATCATGACTTTTCGCCATGCGCGCTGGCCCTGGACTGCGAGGAGTGCTTTGAGCGATGGCGGCGGGTGACGCCATGCGCCCGCTGAGGTCATGTGCACTGAGGTCGTGTGTACTGAGGTCATGTGTGGCTGGGGTAGGTGGTCGTGGAACGACGCAACGGCCCGGAGCTCGCAACTTTACTCGGCCTCGGGGCCGCGACCGCAGCGATCCTCCTAGCCGGGCTGGGCGTCGGCTGGCTGGTCGATGAGATAATGGACACCTTTCCAGTGTGCATCCTGGCTGGTTTGGTGCTCGGCATCGGCGGTGCCAGCGTGTTCATCTACACCAAGTTCACGAAGTTCCTGAAGGAGTAAGTGCCGCACCTATGGTGGCGACATGCATCAGCCCATCGGAGGCCCGGTGACCACTGACGTGATCACATCGACCAGATCGGCCGTCAACCTACCCCGGGCCGCGCTCATTGCGGCGTGCCTGGGTGTCGCGAGCTTCGTGGTGCTCGCACCGATGGGTTACCCGCTGGCGGCAGCGTTCTTCTGTGGTGGGCTCGGGCTGGGACTGCTCAACACGAGGCTGGTGCAACGCTCCGCGGCGCGCTTTGCGGCCAGTGGCGATCCGAGTAAACGGCGCTTCGCGGTGTCCGTGCTCACCCGGCTCGCGCTGATCACCACGCTGGCGGTCGGTTTGGCAATGGTGGTGCAGCCGGAGGGCCTGGGGGTGTTCGCCGGGCTCGCCGCCCTTCAGCTATTGATGATCTTCATGGCATCGGTTCCGCTGGTCAAGGAGCTGCGTCGCTCCAAGCTCGACGGCCAATGCGGAACCCAAGACCAGCCGGGAGCCGCGGTATGAACGAGCTGGTATGGGCCGCGGAAGGTGGCGTGAAGGTTGGCGAGCACATCAAGTGGCACGTGCTCGGTCTGGCGATCAACGCAGACACCGTGATCTCCACGGTGATTGCCGCGGTGATTGTCCTCGGATTCGGCCTTTACCTTGCGGCCAAGTCGACATCCAAGGTGCCCAGCGGCCTGCAGTTGACCTTCGAGACGGTGACCAAGCAGGTCGAGCGCCAGGTGGAGAGCAACATCGGCATCCGCACCGCGCCCTTTGTCGTGCCATTGGCGATCGCGCTGTTCTTCTTCATATTGATCTCGAACTGGATGACGATCCTGCCGCACGCCTGGGAAACCTACGTCCGGCCACCGACGTCGGATGTGAACCTCACCTTCGCGCTGGCCTTCTTCGTGATCATCCTCGTGCACATAACTGGAATCCGGGTCAAGGGCAAGCACTACTTCAGGCATTTCATCGAGCCCTACCCCGCCATGCTCCCGCTGAACATCATCGAGGAGCTCACCAAACCAGTCACCCTCGCGCTGCGACTGTTCGGCAACATTCTCGCGGGCACCGTGATGGTCAGCGTCATCGCGCTGCTGCCGGCCATCGTGAATTGGGCACCGACCACGGCGTGGAAGTTGTTCGACCTGTTCATCGGCCTGCTCCAGGCGCTGATCTTCGCGCTGCTGACGATCCTGTACTTCGGGTTCGCGGCCGGCCAGGAGGAGGAGGGGGCCCACTAACGGTTCTCTGCTCGCCTCTGTGAGGTCATCTCAAAATCATTTCCGCGAACTTTGAGGACAAGAGGGTAAAGATATGAGTTTTGCTGAACTGCTTCTTGCCCAGCCCCCGGCGGGGGGCGGCATCACGGGCAACGTCCAGCTCGCGGGTGCCTTTATCGGCGGGGGTATCGCCTTGGCCGGTGGCGCGATCGGTGCCGCCATCGGTGACGGGCTGGCCGGCGGCGCGACGATTCAGGGCGTTGCTCGCCAGCCCGAGGCGCAGGGCCGGCTGTTCACCATTTTCTTCCTGACGGTGGGTCTGGTCGAGGCGATGTACTTTATCAACCTGGCCTTCATGGCGGTGTTCGTCTTCGCGCTCGCCGGCGGCTGATCTTGGCGCAGATGACCTGGCAGGGACGGTAAAATCATGAGTTCGCACAATCTGGCCGCCCCAGGCGGTGGCAACATCTTCCTGATCCCCAACGCGACATTCTTCGTCGAGCTGGTGATCTTCCTGCTCGTGCTCGCCGTGGTCTGGCGCTACGTGGTACCCCCGGTCAAGCGGGCGATGAACGAGCGCCAGGAGATGGTCCGCCGGCAGATCGAGGAGAGCGAGCAGGCCCGGACGCGCTTGGAGGAGGCCGAGAGTCGTTATTCCCAGGCGCTTGCCGAGGCTCGCGTCGAGGCGGCCAAGATCCGCGAGACGGCCCGGGCCGATGCGCAGGAAATCAAGGACGAGATGCGCCAGCAGGCCGAGCAGGAGGTCGCGCGGATCCGTCAGCGCGGCGAGGAGCAGCTGGCCACCCAGCGTGAGCAGGTCGTCCGAGAGTTGCGTGGTGAGTTGGGCAAGTTGGCCGTGACACTGGCCGGTCGCATCGTCGGTGAGTCGGTCGCTGACGACGCCCGGCGGGCCGGCACGGTGGATCGCTTCCTCGACGAGCTGGAGGGTATGGCTGGCACCGACAGCGGCCCAGAAAGCGGTACTGACAGTGGTACTGACGGTGCCGTGTCAGTGCCCGGCGGGCGGCGGAAGCGCTGATGCAACCGGCCAGCAGGGCGGCCTTGGCCGCGGCCCGCGAGCAGCTCGAAAAACGCATTTCAGGGGCAAATGCTCAGGACCGCGAGCGCGTGGGTGGGGACCTTGGTGCTGTCGCGGCCGTGCTCGGGGAGCAGCCGGCGATCCGGCGGCGCCTCGCCGATTCCGCGGCACCCCAGCAGGTCCGTAAGCAGATGCTCGAGGCCTTGTTCGGCGGCAAGGTGAGTCGGATTAGCCTGCGGGTGTTGGGTGACGTTGTCGTCTTGCGCTGGTCCCGGCCGCTGGACCTGGTCGACGGGATCGAGGAGTTGGCCAGGCAAGCGCTGCTCATGCTTGCCGAGCGGGACCGCAGCCTTGAGGACGTCGAGGACGAGCTGTTCCGGTTCGGTCGCATCCTGGCTGCTCAACCCCGGTTGGCGGCGCTACTGGGAGATGAGAGCGCGTCGGCCGAGCAGCGGCTGGAGCTGCTGAACACGGTGCTGGCCGATCGCAGCCGCCCGGTGACTCGCCGGCTCCTGGAGCAAGCGGTTCGGGCGCCACGGCGCCGGCCGCTCGAAGACATCGTCGAGGTACTGGTGGATCGGGCAGCGAGCCGCCGGGAGCGGTCGGTAGCCCACGTCAGCGCTGCGGGTCCGCTGTCGCAGCAGCAACAACAGCGATTGCTCGAGGTGCTGGATCGGATTTATCGGCGGCCGATCTCGCTCAAGATCGACCTCGATCCCGAGCTGCTGGGTGGGCTGGTGATCCGGGTGGGCGACGAGGTGATCGACGGGAGCGTGGCCGCCCGGCTGGACAAGGCGCGCCAATGGATGTCCTGATGAAGCGCACGAACACTGAACGACACGAGAGCAGGGAACGATAGCCATGGCGGAGCTGACGATCTCCTCGGATGAGATCCAGAGAGCGATCGAGAACTACGTCAAGTCCTTCTCGACCGAGACCTCGCGTGAGGAGGTCGGCGTCGTCACCTACGCCGGTGACGGCATCGCCCGGGTCGAGGGCCTGCCCTCGACGATGACCAACGAGCTGCTGGAGTTTCCCAGTGGCGTACTGGGCGTCGCGCTCAACCTGGAAGTGCGCGAGATCGGTGCGGTCATCCTCGGAAACTTCGGGGTCATCGAGGAAGGCCAGGAGGTCCGGCGGACCGGCCGGATCTTGTCCGTGCCGGTGGGGGAAGAGTTCCTCGGCCGGGCGGTGGATCCGCTGGGCTACCCGCTGGACGGCCTGGGTGACATCGCCGCCGACGAGCAGCGGGTACTGGAGCTGCAGGCTCCCTCGGTAATCGACCGGCAGCCGGTGAAGGAGCCGCTGCAGACGGGCATCAAGGCGATCGA
>JALZDU010000225.1 GCA_030862405.1 Actinomycetota bacterium
GAGACCTGGTGGGAGCGGCTGGTCAACCACGAGTACAACGAGTGCTACCTCTACTACTCGTTCATGGAGCAGGAATCCGACCGCAAGGTCAAGGCGATCTGGGAGCTGCACCTGAACATGGAGCTCGAGCACCTGCATGCGGCGTGTGATCTGATGCGCAAGCATGATGGGCGCGACCCCGTTGAGGTGCTCGCTCCGGAGCTGCCGAACGTGCTGACCTTCGAGCCCAACAAGGCTTACCTGCGCGAGTTGCTCGATACCCAGGTGGACCTGACGACGCTGGGTACCGGCTTCGTCAGGGAGGCGCACGAGCGGTTCCAGAAGATGCAGGATGCCCTGATGGGCGGCGATGATCCAGCCAGCGACCGCGTCATCGACGAGCACAACTCGGTGTTCGACACCGACTACCGGATCGAGACCGAGGGCCCGCACCCACGACCCGAGTTGCGCCAGCGCGCGGCCAGCAAGGCGTGAGGGACAAACGATGACATCACAGACAGCACAAACAGATGGGGTGGACGCGGCGCATGACGTGGTCGAGTTCCTGATCGGCCAGCACATGCAGATCCGGGATCTGTTCACTGAGGTAGAGAAGTCCACCGGGAAGGCGCGCCGGGACGCGTTCGAGCGGCTGGTGAAGCTGCTTGCGGTGCATGAGACCGCCGAAGAGCAGCTGATCCACCCGCTGGTACGCACCGGGGTGCACGGCGGTGGTGACATCGTCGACGACCGGCTCGCCGAGGAACGCGAGGCCAAAGAGACGCTTGCGAAACTCGAGGACGCCGGGCCGGACTCCAACGAGTTCCCGTTACTGCTCGCCAAGCTGCGAGTCAGCGTGTTGACACACGCCCATCGCGAGGAGGCCTACGAGTTCCGCTACCTGCGCCGGGAAGTGGCGGCGTCGGAGCTACAGCCGCTGGTGAGCATGGTCCGAGCGGCGGAGGCGATGGCGCCGACGCATCCGCACCCGGGTGTGGAGTCCGCGACCGCCAACACCGTCGCCGGTCCGGTGGCGTCGCTGTTCGACCGGACCAAGGACATGGTCCGCAAGGCGATGTCCGCCAACCGCTGAACGCGCAGCAAGAACCTCGAGAGGATGAGGACGTGTCAAGCAGTGAGCAGCGCATCTTGACGAACCGGCAGGGCCACCCGGTCTCCGACAACCAGAACCAGCGCACAATCGGTGCACGGGGACCGGCCACTTTGGAGAATTACCAGTTCCTGGAGAAGATCAGTCACTTCGACCGCGAGCGGATCCCCGAGCGGGTGGTGCACGCCCGTGGATTTGTCGCCTACGGGACCTTCACTGCGACCGGCAAGTGGGGGGACGAGCCGATCGAGCGCTACACCCGGGCAAAGCTGTTCGCGACCGCGGGCAAGCAGACCGATGTGGCACTGCGGTTTTCCACCGTGATCGGCGGACGGGATTCGTCGGAGACGGCCCGCGACCCGCGCGGGTTCGCGATCAAGTTCTACACCGAGGACGGCAACTGGGACCTGGTCGGCAACAACCTCGGAGTATTCTTCATCCGCGACGCCATCAAGTTTCCGGATGTGATCCACGCTCTCAAGCCCGATCCCGTGACCTTCCGCCAGGAGCCGGCCCGGATCTTCGACTTCATGTCGCAGACCCCGGAGTCGATGCACATGCTGGTGAACCTGTTCAGCCCCCGCGGTATCCCCGCCGACTACCGCCACCAGCAGGGCTTCGGGGTGAACACCTACAGGTGGGTCAACGCCGCCAATGAGACCAAGCTGGTCAAGTACCACTGGATGCCGACGTGTGGGGTGGCCAGCCTGACCGAGGCCGACGCCGCCGCCATCCAGGCCAACGACCTGGGCCACGCCTCGAAGGATCTCTACGATGCCATCGAGCGCGGCGACTACCCCGAGTGGGACCTGCTGGTGCAGATGATGGACGACCACGACCATCCGGAGCTGGACTGGGATCCGCTGGACGACACCAAGGTCTGGCCTGAAGAGCTCTACGAGCCAAAGAAGGTCGGCACGCTGCAGCTGAACCGCAATGTGGAGAACTTCTTCGCGGAGAACGAGCAGATCAGCTTCGGCACCGGCGTGCTGGTCGACGGGCTGGAATTCTCCGACGACAAGATGCTCGTCGGGCGGACCTTCTCCTACAGCGACACCCAGCGCTACCGGGTGGGCCCGAACTACTTGCAACTGCCGGTCAACTCCCCCAAGAACGCCAAGGTCGCCACCAATCAGCGTGACGGGCTGATGACCTACTTTGTGGATACCGGTGGAGAGAATCCGCACGTTAACTACGAGCCGTCGACCATGGGCGGGCTAGCCGAGGCCGACCGCCCCACCCACGACGAGCTTGGACCCGTCATTGAGGGCCGGTTGACCCGGGCGCGGATCCCGCGCACCAACGACTACCAGCAGGCCGGCGAGCGGTTCCGGTTGATGGAGGACTGGGAGCGCGACGATCTTGTGCAGAACTTTGTCGAAAACATCGGGGAGGCCACTGCCGAGGTGCAGCGGCGGATGGTGTGGCACTTGTTCATGGTCGA
>JALZDU010000226.1 GCA_030862405.1 Actinomycetota bacterium
CGGCGCCCGGGCCAGCAGCTGCTCGCACACCGCGCGGGCCTGCTCCGGCGACAGCTGGAGCGTCCATTCCGACAACACCCGCGCCCGCGGCTCGTCCAGCATCCCCGCCAGCATCGCGGCATGCACCCGGGGCAGCCGAGTCACCAGGTCGTGAGCCAGCCAAAATTGAGCATTGGCAGCGCGGTGGTCAACATGAGCGCGGCGCGGACCTCATCAGCGGAGAACTCACCCGGGCATTGCCATCCGCGTCAAATCATCATCGGGCACCGGCCCGCACACCCCGACCTCGGCCATCGCGGCCATCACCCGGGCCCGTTCGTGATTTGCCTGCCGGTACTGGGTTTTGAGGACTTCCACACAGTCGAAACCCGACAACCGGGACAACTCAAGACCGGCCAGCACGCGCGCTAACTCCGGACCCGGCGCAATCTCCGCCAGACCCTCCGGAATCAACTGCCGAACGCTCACGAACACGACGCTACAACCTCGCACCGACAAAAACGGGCGTGCCGGATCCTCGTGGGGTGGCATCACCACGTCGGGATCCGAGCCCGCCATTCCGGACCGCCCACTGCTACACGCCACTACGGAGCATGCCACCATGCCACCATGCCACCGGTCTCCATCATTCCTGTGGACAGCTGTCGTTTTTGTCGACAGATGAATCGTCCCCGGTGACTCGGGCGGTGAGGGGCCCTCGGCTTCGGTATCCCGTTGGTCACGATGGCTCCGTGGACGGTGCTGCGCTGGAGGCCATGTTCACCGTCGCCGGTCATCCAGACCCGGTCTGGATCCGCTGGACGAGCCGGTGCACGAACTGCTGGGTCGTGAACACGCTGCCTGAGCAGAGGTTCCGCTCAGCTGGGTAAGGCGTAGTCGCCCTGCAGTGACGGGTAGTAGTCGTCCCAGGTGTCGGGGACCACGGTCTCGGCCACGACGGCACCGAGCCGATCGAGATAGTAGTGCCAGCCTGGGCCGATGCTGCTGGCGTCGTAAGGCTGGGCGAGGCGCTGCGTGAAGACGAGCGCGGTTCCGTCGGCTCGTGCCCGAAGGGAGACCGACAGGCGCCAGGTGCCGTCCGGGCTCGGCAGCTCGACGACGAGCCGTGTCGGCGGTTCGCACTCCAGGATCGTCACGGTCTGCGGGGTTGAGTCCTCGTCTTCGGACATCAGCAACTCGACCGTTCCGGTGGCGGGATCGCCGGTCCAGGTGCCGAACCAGTGGGCAAGGCGGTCCGATTCGGTCAGCGCCGACCAGACCCTTTCCACGGGGTGGTCGTAGGTGCGGACGAACTCCAGCCTCACCCCGTCCTCGTCGCGCAGCACCCGGCCCAGGGGCGTGGTCACCGTCATGTCGTCCTCCTGTTGCGGGAGCGTACCGAGACCGAGGCGATGCGCCGGCGATGGAGAGGTGCGAGCCCGACTGGGGCTCAGGACAGGCGCAGGGTGCGGGCGGCGAGGATGCCGGCTCCGAGTGCCCACGCCAGCAGCACGCCCAGCGCGCCCCAGGACGCACCGCCGTCGACGAGCGCGGCCTGCAGCCCCTCGGCCAGGGCGCCCGAGGGCAGCGCCGCGGCGAGCAGTCCCACCGGGCCGGGCAGCGCGTCCACCGAGAGGACGATGCCGCCCGCCACCAGCAGGACCAGCCACACGGTGTTGGCCAGCGCCAGCACCACCTCCGCCCGTAGCGCGCCGCCGAGCAGCACGCCCAGCGCACCGAACGCGGCGGTGCCGGCCACCACCAGCACCAGCGCGGGGACGATGCCCGCCGGGTCGGGAGACCACCCCAGCAGGGCCGCCACCGCACCGAGCAGCACCAGCTGTACGGCCACCACTCCGAGCACCGAGAGCATCCGTCCGGCGACCAGTGACCAGCGGGGAAGCGCGGTCGCCGCGAGGCGCTTGAGCACCCCGTAACGGCGGTCGAAACCGAGCGCGATCGCCTGGCCGGTGAACGCCGTGGACATCACCGCCAGCGCGAGGATGCGCGGGGTCACCTGGTCCACTCGAGGCTCACCCAGCGGCAGCACGTCCAGCACGGTGAGCCCGACGAGCAGTCCCAGCGGGATGATCATGGTGAGGAGCAGCTGCTCGCCGTTGCGCAGCGTCAGCACGAACTCGGTGCGGGCCTGCGCGAGCAGCATGCGCAGCAGCGGACCCCGCCCGGGGGCGGGGGAGAAGGTGCCCGGCGCG
>JALZDU010000238.1 GCA_030862405.1 Actinomycetota bacterium
TCCCGACCAGCTCCTCCTGGCTCAACCAAGTGGAACGCTGGTTCGCCGAGCTGACGACCAAACTGCTCCAACGCGGGGTGCACAAGAACGTCCAGGCCCTCGAAGCCGACATCCACAACTGGATCAAGATCTGGAACGAGAACCCACAACCGTTTGTGTGGACCAAGACCGCCGATGAGATCCTCGAAGCCCTCACACGATACTGTCAACGAACTTCCGGCGCAGGACACTAGCTGTGCGCGCCAAGAGCAGCGTCACGAGTCCAAATATTGACGACAGCGATACCAGTGCGAGCCCTGTACAGGTCTCGCTCCGCCAGGATGCAGAGATCTCCACCACCGATCCTACTCGTCACATGATCAACGAATGGAACTCCCGTGCCACCACCAGCAATGAAACTCTCTAGAAACTCGGTTCCCCAGGTGAACTGATGGAGCCGCCATGGAACTCGGTTCTCGATCACGAGCCGAAGCAGCTCTTCAAACGTTTGAGCAGTCTTCCGGCGCGCATTGCCCTCAGGAATCTGTGCAATGAAGTTGCCCGTCTCGATGAGCGCGGTTACAGGAAGGATCAACACTTCCCGAGATCTCTGCTTGCCGCGCATCTCGGCAGCGACCTCGGCGCGGTCTTGATCGCGGCCCGGGACCGGGATGAGGTTGCATAGGATGCTGGTGTCGACGAAACTGACAGCAGTCATGCCTGTTACCCGTCAATTCCGAGAAGCTGATTAAATTGACTGAAATCTCCTTCTGGATGCTCGGGTCTTATCAACTGACCTTGAGTGACCGCGTCCCCCAACCTCCCCGAAGCCATCGCCTCAGCATATCCCGGAAGCTCAGTGAGTCTTGATAGTCGGCTTAGGCCACTTTCCGTGTCACGGTAGCAGACGATGATGCTCTTGTTGAGTTTGCCGGTCATCGCGTTTAGTAATGCAGGGCTGTGTGTAGTAACCATCACTCTCTTAGCGAGATCACTGCTAGCCTCCTTGATGAGCTGCAGGACTCGGCCCGCCTGCGATGGATGGAGACCGTTCTCCAGTTCTTCGATCACGAGCAGAATACCGCGCGCACCATCTTCCACCGTCAGGCCAGGATCGATGTCAAGTCCTCGGTTGGGTGTTAGCAGGGCAGTCGCTACAGCTACAAATCGTAGCAGCCCATCGCTCATCTCACGCGCCGGAGTCAACTCGAGGTTCTGTGGTAAACCTTCCTCAAGAGCAAGCATAACGTCACCCAGCTCCGAACGAGTGACTACAATGCCGTGAATACGCTCCTCGGCGATCTGTTGTACCAGTTGTAGGAGACGATCGAACGCCGCTTCATCGTCCCGTCGCAGCCTGGCGATCGCAGCCGAGATGTTCTCGCCGGTGCGGCGCAATTCGGTATCTCTCTCGGAGACGTACTCCCGCATGAGGTGGGGAACGGGGTCAAGGTGGAACGCGCCTCGAAGGGCTGCCGTCACTGCTTGGGCACCTCTTATGACGGCCGCATCGGCCTCGTTCTGAGGTACCACGCGAAGGGGTAACTGTGATGTCAAGAGCCTCGTGTCACGGAACGGAGTCAAGGGATTAACGCCGCGCTTTCCGTTATGAATTTCAGCTAGCAGGGCGGCTGAATTCTCGGTTGGCTCACGTGTATAGAGGAGCCATCGCTGCTCTACTAGCCCCGATGCGAGAGCGGGGGCGGGTCCCTGTAGTCGTTCTTGAAGTATACGCAACTCTGGTTCGACTTGAATGATGACGTCTAGGCCGTAGGTGTCGCCCTCCGCAAGGACAGTGCAACCAAGCTCAAATTCAGCCGTGCCATGAGGTGCACATCCGCGGGAGCCTCCGCGAACCGGTCCACCCTCCCGCCTGCGCCCATCGAGGGCGTCCGTCAGCTCCTCGCCGCTCGCAAGCCGTGACAGCACCTCAATGCCGTCCAGGGCATTCGACTTTCCGCTGCTGTTTCGGCCGGTGAGTACTGTCACTGGGTCAACCGGCAACGTTGATCCACTGAACGACTTGAACGCCGTCAAGTGTATCTTGCGCAGCACTGGTGTCTTCATGACGTCAGCTTAGCGGGAAGTCTGCGACGTGAACACGGCACTCGGCGGAGAGGGCGGCAGTACGGCGACTTCCCCGACGGGCGCCGGTGCCACGAACGGGAAGGCGCACAGGGAGCCGCAGCTCGGCCACCCCGGATGCCTACTGGCGCTCACACCATGTCCCTCCCACAACGGCATCCCATATCGGCGAGAACATCTTTCAGAACCTTAGGCTTCCTCAGTTGTAGGTAGGTGAGGTGTGATACTTGCCGCAGGCGGGTCCACCGGGGCCGTCAAACCGTGGTGTCCGGTCCGGGTCCGGCGCCGACCGTCCCCACAGCGGTGATCAGGAGATGGTTGTGAGCTGTCCACCCGAACCGTGGGACCTCCGCGGTCAGATGCACCTGACGGTGTGGCGGATGCCGCTCGCCGACCTACCGGCATTGCCACCCGGGCTGGCTCCGGTGCGGCTGGGCGGCCACGCGCTGGTGGGTACGGCGTGGGTGGACTACGAACCGGGCGGCGTGCTCACCTACCGCGAGCTGCTCGTCGCGGTGCTGGTGTGGCACGGCACGCGGCTGCGCGTGTCGATCACCGACATCTGGGTGGACAGTGTGTCCTCGCTGCGCGGTGGCCGGGAACTGTGGGGCATCCCCAAGGAGCCCGCCAAGTTCGACTTCGCGGGGACGCGCTACGCGGCGAACACCCCGGACGGCGCGGCGATCGCGCGCGGCACGGTCACCCCACGTACCGGGCTGCCCGGTCGCTGGCCCGCCCGCTACACCGTCGTGCAGGACGTCAGGGCCCAGAGTGTCGGAGTCCAGGACCGC
>JALZDU010000263.1 GCA_030862405.1 Actinomycetota bacterium
CTGACCACCATTTCGGGCAACTGGGCTTCCGCGTCCGAGTACGCCGCTCTTGCCGCGAGAGTGCCGTCTGGCGCTACTGTGGAGTCTTTCGGCGAGGTCGGCACGGTCGCCTATTTTTGCGACTGCACCGTTGTCGACCGGTTTACCGACCGTGCCCAGGTCGCCGAGCTTCTGCGCGCCAAGCGAGCCACGGCAGGGCCGATTGTGCGTACCCTGCTCGACTAGAACTACTACCGATTCAAGGCCGGCCCGCCCATTGCGCCCGCCTACGAGTTCGCTTTTGCTGAAGATCCCACCGGTGTCCATGTGACGTCATGGCGCGCCTACGCCGGCCAGATGGCGGTCCGGCCGGCAGGCTAGGGACGGCCCATGACGTCGAGCAGCATCCGTGTTGCGGCCCCACGGCGGGCAGCCGAACACTCGACGGCTACCCTCGGCAGCCGTGAGTAGCCCCCAGCCCGATCTGGTCGTGGTCGGTTCCGGATTCTTCGGTCTTACCGTGGCCGAGCGGGTCGCCAGCCAGCTGGACCGGCGGGTCCTCGTGCTGGATCGCCGCCACCACATCGGCGGCAACGCCTACTCCGAAACCGAACCCGAGAGCGGGATCGAGGTGCACCGCTACGGCGCGCATCTATTTCACACCTCAAACAAGCGGGTCTGGGACTACGTCACGGCGTTCACCGACTTCACCGGTTATCAGCATCGGGTCTTCACCGTCTACCAGGGCCGGGTTTACCCGATGCCGGTGAACCTGGCGACGATTTGCGAGTACTTCGGCGAGTACCTGACTCCGGACCGGGCCCGCGCGCTGGTCGCCCAACAAGCCGCGGAGATCGAGGGCAAGGACGCGGCCAACTTCGAGGAAAAGGCGATTTCGCTGATCGGGCGGCCGCTGTACGAGGCGTTCGTTAAGGGCTACACCGCCAAGCAGTGGCAGACCGATCCCACCGAGCTTCCCGCCGCCATCATCAGCCGGCTGCCGGTCCGCTACACCTTCAACAACCGGTATTTCAATGACACTTACGAGGGCCTTCCCGTTGATGGGTACACCGCCTGGTTGACTCGGATGGTCGACCATCCGAACATCGAGGTTGCGCTGAATACCGACTGGTTCGACGTGCGTGATGCCCTTCCCGGCAACGTGCCGGTGGTCTACACCGGGCCGTTGGACAGCTATTTCGATTACGCTGAGGGCGAGCTGGGCTGGCGAACTCTGGATTTCGAGCAAGAGGTCGTGACTACTGGTGATTTTCAGGGGACGCCGGTGATGAACTACGCCGACCTGGACGTCCCCTACACCCGGATTCACGAGTTCCGGCATTTTCATCCGGAGCGGGACTACCGCACCGACAAGACGGTGATCTTTCGCGAGTACTCGCGGTTCGCGCAACGTGGTGACGAACCCTATTATCCGATCAACACTGCGGAGGACCGGGTGAAGTTGGAGCGCTACCGTGAGCTGGCCCGCAAGGAGACGGCCAACCACAACGTGCTCTTCGGTGGGCGCCTTGGTACCTACAAATACCTGGACATGCACATGGCGATCGGCTCGGCGCTGTCGATGTACGACAACCGGATCGCGCCCTACTTCACTGAGGCCTGCCCACTTGACGGCCCAGCCTCTTTTACAGCGTCTTTGGAGGACTGACGCTTGACAAGAACCACCGAGCGCCCAGCACCGCAACGCGATTGTGCGGACGGGGGGACGCCTTCCGAGCCTTCGTCGACGCTGCTGCAGCGGGTGATCCTGCCGCGGCGCGCCGACCCGATGGCCGTCCGCGCGCTGTACGTCGATGAGCAGTCGGCCACCGCGCGGCGGATCTGGCCCCCCGCCGGGGTTACTGCCGCGGCCAATCCCCATGACGTCGACCTCGAGGTCACCCTCGCCAACCCCAACGCGCGGCGGGTGCGTGCGCTGTCCAGGACAAGCGTGCAGGTGCCCGAGCAGACGGAGGTGTCCTTTGCGGCGTATTTCAACGCTTTCCCGGCCAGCTACTGGCGGCGCTGGAGCGCGCTGCGCACGTTGCACCTGCGGCTGGACGTCGAGGGTGCGGGCCGCATCGACGTCTACCGATCCAAAGCTGACGCCACCCCGATCCACACCCATGGTGAGCTGGTCAACGGTGCTGCGGGTCGTCGCGAGCTGGACATCGAGCTGGACCTGACGCCGTTCGAGGACGGCGGGTGGTACTGGTTCGACATCAGCACCGAGGACTCGGAGCTCGTCGTGCACTCCGGTGGCTGGCACGCGCCGGTCGAGGCGCCGGGTCGGGCCGCGGTGACCATCGGAATGCCGACTTTCAACCGTCCCACCGACTGCGTGGCCACCCTGCGCGCGATCGGGGAGGACGACCTGGTCCGTTCGATTGTGACCGCGGTGGTGATTCCCGATCAGGGCGCCAACAAGGTCCGCGACCAGGACGGTTTCGCCCAGGCGCAGGCGGTGCTCGGTGACCGGCTGCGGCTCATCGACCAGCCCAACATCGGTGGTTCCGGCGGTTACGCCCGGGTGATGTACGAGGCGCTGGAGAACACCGACTGCGAGCAGATCCTCTACATGGACGACGACATCGTCTTAGAGCCCGACTCGATCCTGCGCGCGGTGGCGTTTTCCCGCTTCGCCCGCCGCCCGATGCTGGTCGGCGGGCAGATGCTGCAGGCCCAGGCCCGCTCCCGGCTGCACGCCTGGGGCGAGATCGTCGACCGGCAACGGATGCGGTGGAACAAGGCGCCGGGCACCGAGTACGACCACGACTTCGCCCACCACCCGCTGCGCCAGACCGCCTGGATGCACCGGCGCACCGACGTGGACTACAACGCCTGGTGGATGTGCCTGATCCCGCGCGCTGTCGCTGAGGACATCGGACTGCCGCTGCCGCTGTTCATCAAGTGGGACGACGTCGAGTACGGGTTGCGCGCCCGCGCCGCGGGCTACCCCACCGCCACCGTGCCGGGCGTGGCGATCTGGCACATGTCCTTTGCCGACAAGGACGACGCCACCGACTGGCAGGCCTACTTCCACCTGCGCAACCGGCTGGTCGGCGCGGCACTGCACGGCACCGAGGCGCGGCCGGCGGCGATGCTCGCCGACAGCATCAAACACGCCCTGAAACACGCATTGGCGATGGAGTACTCCACCCTGGCGCTACAGGAGATGGCGATCCGGGACTTCATGGCCGGGCCGCAGGCGCTGTTCGACAAGCTACCGACAGCGCTGGGTGAAGTCCGGGCCCGCTGCGCCGATTTCACCGACGGGCAGGTGATGGAGTCTCAAGATCTCCCGCTGCCGGCCGGCGGGCAGGTCGAGGTTCAGCGCATGCTCAAACCTCCCACCAACCCGGTCACCATCGGGGCGACGCTACTCAAACGTCTCGCACACCAGATGCGCCCGGTCAGTGCCGGGGCGCAGCACCGCCCGCAGCTGTCGCTGGCGCGCTCCGACGCCCGGTGGTTCGTGCTCTCCGGGATGGACGGCGTGACCGTGTCCACAGCGGACGGCCGCGGTGTGACCTACCGTAAGAGGGATCCGCGGTCGTTCCGCTCCATGCTCGCCCGGTCGGTGCAGCTACACCGGGAGCTGGCCCGAGAATTCCCCCGGCTGCGCAAGCGCTACCGTGACGCAGCCCCGGAGCTCACAGGTCGGGCCGCCTGGAAGCGGGTATTCAACGCGTGATGCTGCAACGACGACCCTCCACTGAAGAGGTTGCCCTACTCGCTGCTGTGCAGCGCAGGATCGCGGTGCCCCGGGTGGTGACCGCGGCCCGCGGGCTGTCCCGTTTCGGCGAGCACGCCCTAGGTTGGCTGGCGCTGGGCGCGCTGGGTGCGCTGATTGACCGGCGACGGCGCCGGGATTGGCTGCTCTCGGCGGCCACGGTGGCCGCGGCGCACGGTACGTCGATTGCCGTCAAGCGGGTGGTGCGCAGGCAACGCCCGATCGATCCGTCGGTTCAGGTGCTGGTGGGCACCCCGAGCCGGCTGTCCTTCCCGTCCTCGCACGCCACCTCTACCACCGCAGCCGCGGTCCTCTACGGTGGCCTGCTGCGCCGCCCGCTCACCGCTGTGCTGGTGCCACCGATGCTGGTCAGCAGGCTGGTGCTGGGCGTGCACTACCCGACCGACGTTCTCGTTGGCTCCGCCCTGGGCGCCGCCATCGGCGCCGGGGTACGTCGATGCCTGCGCTTGAGAGGATGGCGATGACCGCCACAACCCAGCGGGACACCCTTGCCGGGCGCGGCAACCCGGTTACCGGGTTGGTCCGCACCATGCGGCCCCGGCAGTGGGTGAAGAACGTTCTGGTGCTCACTGCGCCGTTCGCCGGCGGTTACATCTTCCAGTGGCACGTTCTCACCGCGGTCGGGATCGCCTTCGTCGCGTTCTCGCTCGCCGCATCTGGCGTGTACCTGGTCAATGACGTCAAGGACGTCGAGGCAGACCGGGCACATCCGATCAAGCGCAACCGTCCGATCGCGGCTGGGGTGGTGGCACCGCAAGCGGCGTTAGCCCTCGCGGCACTGCTGTTCGCGGCCGCGGTCGCGGTCTCCTTCCTGGCGTCGCCCGACCTCGCCCTGGTGACCGCGATCTACATCGCGGTGCAGATCTCGTACTGCTTGTGGCTCAAGCACCAGCCGGTGGTGGACATCGCCATCGTCGCGTCGGGGTTCCTGTTACGGGCCATCGCGGGTGGCGCTGCTGCGGAGATCGAGCTGTCCCAGTGGTTCCTGCTGGTAGCCGCGTTCGGGTCGTTGTTCATGGTGGCCGGTAAGCGCTACGCCGAGATCCGTCTTGCCGAGCGAACCGGCGCGAAGATCCGCAAGTCACTGGAGCGCTACACCGCCTCCTACCTGCGTTTCGTGTGGACACTGTCCGCCACTGTGCTGATCATGACTTATGGTTTGTGGGCGTTCCAGCTCAGCCAGATCAACGACTCGCGCTGGCCGATCATCTCGCTGGTGCCCTTCGTGGTGGCCGTGCTGCGCTACGCCGTGGACGTCGACGGCGGCAACGGCGGTGAGCCCGAGGAGATCGCCATCGGCGACCGCGTGCTCCAGATCTTGGGTGTCTGCCTCGTGCTCACCCTCACTGCTGCCGTGTACGTCTAACTCATGACGGACACCGCCACGGCAGGCTGCCAGACCTATCCTGTGGCGTGCCGTGCGCAGTGTCCGTCGACCTTGATTGTTCAGGGTGGGCCGGCGAGTGTCCGAGACGACGTGGAACCGACCGAGTGAGGCGGTCGCGTTGTTCCTGCGCGGCCATACTGTTCGCACTGCCAGCCCGGTCGCGGCCGTAGTCGGCACCCTGCTGTCAGCGGTGAATCAAGGCGCGGTCGTTGTTGGTGGGGACGCGACGATCGGTACCTGGCTGCGAATCGCCTTCAACTACGTAGTCCCCTTCGTCGTCGCCAGCATCGGCTACCTGTCGGCCCGACGCGCTCGCTGACCTACAGATCGCCATTCGAGGGAATGGCGGTTCGACCTGGTGCCGGGACCGGTACGCCGAGGTGTACTAGTTACCTGCGGGAGGTGACCCTCATCGTGAGGCGGGTCCCGGGCAGGGTTGGATACGCGGGTGCTTTTGACACCTTGGCCTGCGCGCATCGCCCCGCGCCGGCCGATACCGCAGGTAAGACCGGACTTCGTGGCGGCGGCCGCGGGTGCGGTGGCGGGCGGGATGCTGTTCCTGCTGGCGCATCGGTCATTAATCGACGACGCGTACATCACCCTGACCTACGCTCGCAATGTTGCATTTCACCTGCACTGGGGCGTGATCGAGCAGCAGACGTCAAATACCGCGACCTCCCCGCTTAATGTGTGGCTGCTCGCCGCGGTCACCATGCTGGTACGACAGCCCGTGGTGGCAGTGGGCGTGATCCTGATGGCTACTGCCGCGGCGACCGCGGTCTGGTCTGCCCGCACCGCACGGCAGACGGGAGTGTCCTGGGTTGCGCCGATGCTCGCGGTGGTCGCGTTGCTGGCGAGTCCACTACTGGGATCCACCATCGGCCTTGAGACCTTCATCGCCGCGAGCCTCATCGTCGGGCTTGCTTATTACGCAGTGCTGGGGCGGCCGGTGGCCGCCGGGGTGATATCCGGACTGTTAGTGCATACCCGCCCGGACCTCGTGGTGTTCGCCGTGGTCGCGGTACTCGGCGTGGCCGCACTGCGCCGTCGGATGCCAGCGGTCATCGGAGTTGCGGTCCTAGCGACGCTACCGTGGCACCTGGTCAGCTGGGTGCTGCTGGGCTCGGCGCTGCCTGACACCTTTCTGCTCAAGACCGCGGGCGAGAAGTGGGGCGGCAGCTACGACTTCGCTACCGGGTGGCAGTTATATGGCCAGGCATACCCAACGGCCACCGTGCTCGCTGCCGGCCCAGCCGTGCTCGGCCTGCTGTGCCTGGTGGCCTGGGTGCTTCCCGCCCTGCGCCGCGCCGTGCCGAACGGGCTCGCCGTGCCCGTGGTCACCGGCATCGGTGGGCTGGCTCATCTCGCCGCGTTCGCCGTGCTGGGCACCGCGCCGTACCACTGGTACTACGGCCCTTCAGTTGCTGGCCTCACTTGCTGCGCGGCATTCACCACGGCGGCGCTGCTGGGAGCGGCGCCGCGCACCCTCGGTGTGGTGGCCGCCGCATCGCTGGCCATACTGGCCGTCCTCAGCGTGGGGTTCGCGCTTGGTCGAGGCGTGCCATGGACTGTCGCCCCGATTACCACGAACTGGGCGCTGCCAGGCCAGTACGCGCGGGTAGGGACCGACTTAGCCGGCAGCGCCGGGGATCAGACGATTTCAGGTCCGGGCGAGATCGGGACGCTGGCCTACTTCTGTGAGTGCGCGATCGTGGACGTTTTCTCCGACCGCGGAGTGATGAACGCGGTCATCCAGGAGCGCGCGCGACAGGCCGGACCGATGAAGCGACGGCTGCTCCAGCTCAATTACCGGTATTTCGACCGCGATGCTTCCCCTGCGCGACCGGATCGCATGCTCTGGTACGACAGCGCACAGCGAGCTGATGGCCCGGACCAGTGGGACATCGAATCGCCGTGGAGCGGCGCCGGCCGGCTCGTGCTGGCTCCGGTGCGCTGAGCCTCAGATCGGCAGGCGGCGGAAGATCGGGCGCGGCACGTGTCGGAGTGCGGACATTACGAACCGCATTGGGGCCGGTGCCCAGGCTTGCTCGCGGCCGTGCGCCACGGCGTCGGTGATCACGTCGGCGACTTGCTCCGGGCTGACCGACAGCGGGGCGGCCTTCATGCCTGCGGTCATCTTGGTGCGCACGAACCCGGGCCGGATCACCGACACGGTGATGCCGGACGGCCGCAGTGCCTCAGTGAGACCGGTGTAGAAGGCATCCAAGCCGGCTTTGGTGGCGCCATAGCTGAAGTTCGAACGCCGGGGCCGCTCGGCCGCGGCCGAAGACAACACCACCAGCGCGCCATGCCCCTGCCGTTGCAGCG
>JALZDU010000240.1 GCA_030862405.1 Actinomycetota bacterium
CCGCTAAATAGTTGAGGGCCCGGTGCTCATCGGTCGCTCCCGCGTTATCGGCCATCTGCGTAATCCGATCGAACAGCTCTTCAGCCGTGGCCCGAAACTTCTCCTCCGCATGACCCTTCGGTAGAGGAATCGCACGGATAAGCTCATCCCGGTCAAACGAATACAGCTGATCAAACGCCACGATCGGAACCAGCAACCCGTTGCACACCTCCGGTGACGCGATAGGACCTCGCATCCCAATGACCACATCGACGTCGTCTTTATCCGGATCAGGGCGGAAGGCCTCGATCAGCAAATCAAAATCCGTCGGGTCGCGTGGAACCAGGATGTAGGTCTCCAAACCCTCGATCGTGAACACCCAGCACATCTGACGAGCCAGATACCGGCCGGCCCGGTCGGCAAGCACCGACTGCAACGCTTCCCGATCGGTTTGTCCCGCGGTATCAGCCCGGCCGATCACTTGGGCAAACTCCTTCTCGACCGCCAAGCTAGGAAACCGCGGATCCACACGACCGATCGCATAGACAAACGACGCAGCAGCCGTCTGGGCGGGACCAGGCGGGGCACCTGGTTCCACAGGTACGCCTGGTGAAGGCGATCTCGGCTGCTGTGGTGGTTCAAGCTGCTCCCCGGGCTGTCCCATCCCTACCTCCCCTTTTTGCCCTCGGCCGGCGGCTAACGCCGCTTGGAGAACACCATCCAGTTGTTCAGCCGCTCCGCACGCCCGGAACAACAGCCACACGGCTTAACCCCCACCATCGAGGTCGCCCTCTTGACCACATCTCCCAGACCGACGTCCGTGTCATTGATGAACCCCGGAAGATGTACCCGGTGCGGCTCCCGCCGGCTCTTGCCAGAACGATCTCCGCTCGACTGCTCACTATTCATACCGTCACTCCCGCTGACTGGGTCGCCGACAACGTCTGATACGCCTCCCAGGCGTCCATCAGCGGCGGCACGACGCTGGCACGCCGCCGCCCATGACTGCCAAGGACCGCGCATTTAATCTCACCGGCAGTCGCATCCAAAAACTGTGACCACAACAAAGAGACCGCACCGGTCACAAACGCCGCAGCAAAGCTCGTGCCAGCCTGTGTCCGTGGCTCACCCTGCGAGCTTAAGCTGGTCACATTCTCCCCCGGCGCGCCCAAACCCCGTTTACCCATCGAACTTCCCAAATTCGAGTGCACCGTGGGCCGCCTGTTCAAGCCGTAGCCGACCACCGGAATCACCCAAGGATGACGAGTGATTACGCTACTGCCCAACGTCGCCTGATTACCCGCAGCTGCGACCACAACCACACCATGTCTGGCCGCATAATTCAACGCCTCTCGCAGCTCGCGCTCATCCCTGCTCGACGGCTCCGACATGCCCGCACTCAGGTTCAGCACCCACACGCCTGCGTCAACGCAGTCACCGACCGCCGCGGCTACCTGCTGCGGCGTCGCGCTCGGCAACTGCTGCCCCTCAGCCACCGTCTCAGTGAAGATAGGCCGCACCCACAGACTGCACTCGGGACAGATGGCCGGAGCCGCACTACCCCTACGCGCCACCAGGATGCCGGCTACGAAAGTCCCGTGCTGACAAGCGGGACTCCTGGGCTGGGTGCACCTGCCACCCCCGCCCTCGGCTAGCTCCCGAATGCTGTCACTGGCGAGCGCAGGATGATCTACAGCAACAGGCCCATCGAGCAACCCGACAACGACCTCACGCCTACCACTGGTCAACCCCATCAACGGCGGAAGCCGGACCAACTCTAAAGGAACCACTGGCAGACCCACTATCAGACGCTGCCCGATATTGTTCACTACCTTGCCACAAGTCCTGTGGCGAAGAAACAAAATTCTGCAGACGCTCGGGGCTGGGATTGTTGTGTCGGGGCTGGGGGCTGACACCGGGCTGACACTCGGACAGAGCGGAGTCATTTCACCCGCACATCGGCCGCAGCCGAGACTTCAACCGCCGTGATCGTCAGATAGCGTGGCGTGTTGCTACACCCCAACGCCTCCTCAGAACTGTGCACGGCCGGATCCTCCACGGGCACATGGCTCAACAAGCCTGGTAGGCGTGTGGACGGTCTGTGAGCGCGCTGTTGCATTAATGATCAGCTCACCCCCTTGACCTAGTGGGTGCTGCCGCCGACCTGCTGCCGTCGGTACGGGAGACCGGCGGCCGGAACACGAAGTTGGACGAGGGCCCCCGCTGGGAGGTTGTGGTCAGCCCAGGCGTAATTCGCGTGCGGACACGGACGGGACTACGCAAAGGTCGAGCGCAGCGCCGAGCGTCGAGCGGCGCACCGTCGGGCGGGGGTGGACATGGCGGCCACCTTCCTCGCGGACGGGCAGGACGTCCCTGAGTACCATTGGACGTACATCACCACGTAAAATGGATTGCATTAAAAGCTTGAGTGACTGTAGTTCGGGCCAGTTCAACATTGTTACCATCGCAACTACACATTATTTACTTCCCACCATCTACTGGGACTAGGATGCGAAAGG
>JALZDU010000278.1 GCA_030862405.1 Actinomycetota bacterium
GGGCCATGCTCGCGATGACGCCCAGGATCAGCCAGCCGATGACGTCGTTCGTCATCCCGGCGGCAAGCGTGAGCTGACCGAAGTTCCGGCGGGTCATCCCCAGCTCGCTGAGGATTTTCGCGATCACAGGCAGCGAGGAGATGCTCAGCGCGGCTCCGATGAACAACGCGAAGACCACCGTCCCCTGTCCCTCGCCGATGAACTCCCCGGGCAACACGAACCCGGTCCCGAGCCCCAGCACGAACGGCACGATCACGCTGCCGGCCGCCACTGCCACCGCCGCCATCCCGAGCCGGCGAATCAGCGCGAGGTCGGTCTCGAAGCCGGTGAGGATCAACAACATCACGATGCCAACCCAGGCGACGATGAGCAGCATCGCCGACTGCGCCTCGTCCCGAGGGAAAAGCCACTCCGCGCCCGAGGGCCACAACGCACCAAGCACCGTGGGCCCGAGCACCAGGCCAGCCGCAAGCTCGCCAACGACCGCTGGCTGGCCGATACGGTTCATCGCGGCGCCGAGCAAGCGGGCCATCAGCACCAGGACGACGAACTGCACCCAGAAGATCAACAGATGATGTTCATCAAGGGGGATGATCTCCACGGGGCTCCTCGTCCGATACGCCAGCGCGGCATAGGGTCAGGGCGCGGCGCGGACCCACCGCGCGGGTGGAGTACCCACCACAATGGCGGTCACACCCGCGCCTTCCCGCGGAGATCCGGGCTCGGGTCGAGGCGCTCCGCGTATCCGCGACTGCTCGACGAGCTGCTGCCTCGGCCTGCCACAACAGGCGACGGGTGGGGCATGCCACCGTAGTTGTTGCCGCCACACGGCGCCGTTTGCTTGTCGCGCTTGAAGAATTCCCCAGAATGCACATAGTGATCACGGGCGCCACTGGCAACGTCGGCACGAGCGTGATCGAATCTCTCGCCTCGGATGCGGGCGTCACCTCGATACTTGGGCTGGCCCGGCGGTTGCCAAACTGGCAGGCGCCCAAGACCCAATGGGCGCAGGCGGACGTCGCGAAAGACAAGCTGGCCCCGCACCTGCGAGGTGCTGACGTGCTGATCCATCTGCGTGGTTGTTCCAGCCCACCCACAATCCGGTCACCACCTGGAGAGCGAACGTCGAGGGCAGCATCCGGGTTTTCAACGCAGCGGCTGCTGGCGGCCACGCGGCAGGTACGCGGAGCGTTCAATCTCGCGGCCGAGCCGGTGATCGACGCCGCGCAACTGGCGAAGTTGTGGTCCAAGCGCCCACGGCCACGTCGCGGTTGAGTGCCGTCGTCGTCGACGAGTGGAGAGCTGCCGACCCGTCACGGGGCCATATTCACCAGGGATCCGGACCTGGTAAGTGCCATCGCGTTGGCGTATGCCCGTGCGGTCCTTTGGACCCTGCCTCCTGCGAGCCCCCGCGAGGGAGTCTAGATACGGATAATGGACATGCTTATGGACAAAGATTCGACAGGACTGTCTAATAAATCTTGCTTCGTTACTTCACTGTTAGTCAGCGGTACTCTAGACGATGCGCGTCCGAAGAGATTGGAACTCCAACCTTCTGATCCGTAGTGCGAAGTTCACCTCCTAGGAGGAGCACTACTTGGCATTTTGCTTGCCATGGTTGCGCGGTCAAGGCACCAGCGGCACACGGAAGACTGGAGTTAATGGACAGGCCAATGGAAAAAATCCTTTGCATGGCGTAGCGGCTGCTTCCGCCGGACAGTCCTGCAGAGGCAGGCGCTCAACGTTGTCATCTACAGTCGTCGTGGCCGATGACACAATCCGCGCATCCTCGCCCTTGGAATGAACAAGTGTCGCTGTCTTGCGCTCACGTCGCCCAGCTGCAGTCCACGCAACACATCACCAGTATCCGGCCTTGTCCGGATGGGTCTGCGGCACGCCCGCACGGCGCGCACCTTCGGCGGGACAGCGTCCGGAGGTTGACCTGCCGATCCCGGCCCCGCTTCAACTGGGGTGACGACGCGTCCGCTGCCGACTGTGATCGGACACGCGCCGGGAGAGACGGCGTAGGCGGTGCCATTGCAGCAGGACCGCGAGGATCACGATACGAGGCATGGGGACGCTGACCGGGCCACCACATCTTCTCCAGCATGCGCGGGGAAGCTCCGTGAGCAGCAAGGCGAGCTGGTCCTTCTTCCCGGCGAGATTGCGGTGCGCGCGGGGGATCGCAGTGCCTAGCGACACACTTCGGCGCGGCGGTTGGCGTGCTTGGACGATCTGGTCACTTGCGTGTCAGACGAGGACGAGCTCCTTGGTTCCCTCGGCGGTGCGTACCAGGATGGCAGCCTTCTCCTGCTTGGCCATCCTGTATATGAAATCCCCGTATCCGATGAGTCGACGACATGCTTCGGTCA
>JALZDU010000303.1 GCA_030862405.1 Actinomycetota bacterium
CGGCGACCTTCTCGGTGATCGCCCGCTACCCGACGGGGCGCCAACCGCAGCACGTCGTGCCTTCCTATGACATGCGGACCCTCTATGTCACCGATTCCAGGGACAACCACCTACTGGCTTTCGACCCGACAACCGGCCTGCCCGGTCAGCGGATCCCCGTAATCGACCCGTATAACATGTACTTCACCCCGGACGGGAAGTACGCGATATCGGTGGCCGAAGCTCGTCGGCAGCTGGTCTGGTACGACCCGCACAGCTGGATCCAACGCGATGTCACACCAACCCCAGCATGCGCTGGCATCAACCATGCCGAATTCTCTGCCGACGGTCATACCGTCGTGTTCAGCTGCGAATTCGGCGGCGCAGTCGCCGTGGTCGACGTGGCCTCGCACCAGTTGTTGAGGATGATCCCCATGCCGACCCGGCACACTCACATGGGACCTCAAGACGTCAAGCTCGCCCCGGACGGCTCAGCCTACTACGTGGCCGACTGTGACGCAGGCGGGTTATGGATGCTCGACCGTGCGGCCACCATGGTGCAGCGGTTCATCCCCACCGGGCGCTGCGCGCACGGGCTTTACCTATCCCGCGACGCGAAGCGATTATTCGTCATCAACCGCGGAGAAGGCAGCGTCAGCGTGCTTACCGCCGACAGCGGCACGTCGATCACCAAGTGGCAGATCCCCGGCGGGGGCAGCCCCGACATGGGTAACCTCACCGCCGACGGCACCCAGTTATGGCTCTCGGGTCGCTATGACAACGTCGTCTACGTGCTGTCCACCAGCAACGGCGCCCTCATCAAGAAGATCCCGGTCGGGAACGGCCCGCACGGCCTGTGCGTGTGGCCTCAACCAGGACGCTACTCAATAGGACACACCGGTATCACCCGCTGAGCCACCCACACGACGCCGACTCGTGTTGTCGATCACGGTTGTCGGATACTGCAGAGGTTTTCTGATCGGGGAGGACGTGCTCGGCGGTCTGTTGCTCTCGTGATCGCAACTACAGCGTCTGCTGCTTCTTGCTGACTGCACAGTGTCGAGCTGCGCCTCGTTGCTGCCGGCCAGTGGTAGTCGTCGGCGCCGTTGATACGGCTGGGTCCGCTGGTTGGGGCTAGTCGTATGGGGGCGGTGTGGACCAGGCGCGGCAGTTCGATGCTGACCGCGTGCGGGTGCCCGGATCACGGTGAGGTAGTGGAGTTGGACGGCGACACGCTGGTGCTGGGTGGCGAGGAGTCTGTGTCGGTGGTGCTGCGCTTGGCGCCCTGGCGTGCTCGGTCGGTGCGCGGGTGTTGGCGGGGTGGTCAGCGGTCTTTCGGGTGTTCACCGGGCGCCTCGGCCGATCCTGACTGAGCTGGAGCTGTCCCGCACGCTGGACCTGGCCGCGTTCGTGCTCGGCGACCCGGAGCCGACCATGCTCTTCCAGTGCGGCGGTCGGACCGTGCCGAGTCGCCAGCGGCTGGATGTGGTGGCAGTGGTGGCCGAACGCCAGTGCCGACTGTCCGCGCTCCAACAGCTCCTCTGGTCGATGCGGCGGCCTCCCCGACTCATCCGGCCCTCCGGACGTGACCGGCCTGCTCGGTGACGATCCCGCACAAATGATGATCTACGAAGGCCGGACGAATCGGGACGCCCAGTGACAACTTGGGCCGGGAGGCTGCTCCGCACGGTGCGCTCTTCTCTGTTCCAGGGCGCACTACTACTTCCCAAACAATTTATCCATCAAGCCAGTAAAACCTGCAAAGAGGCCAGAATCTTCACTGGGACCTTCAGTAGTACTTTCACCGGGACTACCGGGAGTAGATTTGGATCCCTGTGTCATCAAGGACATCAGGGTACGGGTGGGGAGCAGTTCCACGTGCTGCTCGTCGATCTCGGCCAAGCTCATTGCGTGCAACATGCGAGTCCTCCTCGGAGTGAGATGCTTGCTTCCCGGCCCACCACTGGACCAAACACACCATGGCAAGGAGAAGGTCTCCTGGCAACGTGTGCATCACCTAAGTTTTCCCATTTTCGCCACTTAGCTTCGAAGCCCATTTCCACTACTAGACTCGCCGAGCACGTAGGTCTCCGGGGATGAGCGCCTCTCTCCATTTCTCGATAGGTCAACGTGCGTATGAATGGAGAGAGAGGGGCGTCACCTTCGGCAGGCCCCTGGCCGTCGACGAGAACACCCTGTGCGCCTACGACCAGCGCGAGCAGTTGATCAAGACCTTTCCCCGCACCAACCGGAAGGAGATCACCCGACATAAGGCCTACGGTCACACCACCAACCGCAAACCGGCTAGGCACTGTCACCCATCACTGAAGGAGCGTCTGGCAGTGGCGTGCGTGCCGCGCTCCAGGCGACTGATCGTGGCCACACTGACCCCCGAGCAGCGACAGCTCGTCTTGGGTAAGCCCGCGAGCGGTACGGATCCGGGCCAGGTTCTCCCCGAGCGCCAGCATGCACACGACCACACCTTGGGCTAGGCGCTTAGCGGCTAGTTACGCCGGGCTGCGCCGGGCAAATCCAGCCGTGTGCGCTTCCATTGGACGATCTTCGGCGAGATCGAGCTAGACCCACACGTCACCGGCTCCTGCGTGATCACATTGGATGAACACGGGCCTGCGCGCTGCGCAACGTGCTGGGTGAGTGGCTGGGATGAACGCCACCACCGACGACGACGCAGCCACCAATCACGGATCCGTCGGCGTCGTCAGTGGTGGGTCATGCACCATCGACGGACGGCGATCTTCACAACGGTGACACCTGTTCGCACCTATCCGAGGCGTAATGGCCGGCTGAACCCGGGCCGCGCCGCTACGGTGCCGGTGCCAGCCGCTACTAGGAGTCTCTGTGGAAGTGCTGAACTAGCGTTTCCGCCCACCGTTCCGCGCCCTCAGCGCCACCGTGCAACTCGTGGGCCAACCGAGCGGCGAACTCTGCCAGCGCCATAAGGAAGTACCAAGTGTCCCAATCGCTGCGCATGTGCGCCGTTGCCAGCTCAAGTAGCGCTTCCTCGTCCCGCCTCAGGTAGTGTCGCATGAAGGCGGCGGCTCTGCGGCCCGTCTCGACCTGCAGACGGTGCCTCTCGTTATCATCCATGCGCAGTCACTGCTCTCTTCCTGATTCGTCGGCTGACGACGATTGTGCGGCGGCTGTCGCCCGGTGCCGTCGGAAGATCGCCGTGCATTCTGCGCCGAAACTGGCGGCGGCTGGCCGAAGATTCTAGTGCGCAAGGTTTCCACCGAGGGCGCTGTAGTGCACGTCGAGCAAACGATCGTTTGCTAGTCAGCAGCGGCGGGCTGCACGAGAGCGTCACCGTGTGTGCACGGCGATGTTGCAGGTGCAGTCTGGTGTCGCTAACGACTGGCGGTGGCCTGGCGATATCCCGGGTATACCGCTTGATTAAGGAAGCGCACCGACCATGGTGTTTTCCAGCCAGTTCTCCGTGACGCCGCTGTCACCGTCGTGGTTCGGCGCCGAACGCAACCGCACCGGCCGCATGCGGCAAGTCACGAACTACGTCCGAGCCAACCAGGCCACTCGGCTCGCTAAATTCGAGACCATCCACGTCTTCCCCGACCAGATCATCAAGCTGCCGTACCTCATGGGCGGCGTGGACGGCATCAACACCGAACCTGACCAGCAACCCGTCGCGGGCGTCACCGCCAGCGTGGACACCGAGGGTGGGGCGTCGTCCCGCTCAACCCTGACCCGCTCCCTGGTGCCCGGCATGCACGGCGAGGGCAAGAAGGTCGACACCCGCGAGGTGTGGCTAAACATCACCGGTCCGAATTTCGGCTGGGCCGTCAAGGTGACAGACACCCATTCCGGAGTAGCCCGGAAGTTCGCCGCCGAACTCACCGCGTTCGGACAGCAACAAGCTGTGGACAAAGCATGTACACACGGAACGGAGGCGGATCCCTGAAGGGCCGCTGTCACCCCTCGACAACGTGACCCATCGACCGTCCGCGCGTGGTCGGGTTTCGACGCGAAGTGTCCGAGCTGACCTCCCACGCGTCAAGGCACGCTCAGCAGCTTGACGTTGATGGCGAAGTCCGACGGTGATGGCAATGGAGCTGGGGCGCTGCGGTAGGTGCGGCTGGGCGCGGTAAAGGCCGGCGGAACGTCGACTGTTGACCGCCGATGCCCTGCAGATCCTTTCTGATTGATCCACGGCGGTGGCCGCGATGGCCATGCCCCAGATCCCGAGCGCGACAGCGCAGCCGCCGAAGACGGTACCGATTCCCGCCATCGTGGCGTTCGTGGCGGTTCCTTCGCGGGCGCGGGACCAACCGAGCACACCGAACAACACAGCCAGCATGCCCAGGATCACGGCAATGAAGCCGGTAACGCCCGACGAGCCGGTTGTTTTGGTTCGCCGCCCACTAGTCCGAGCGCCAACCCGATGAGGGCCAGGACCAAGGCAGTGATGCCGAAGCCGTTGCGAGGGACGGCCGGGGCTAGTGGTGGAGCGGGCGGTGTGGTCATTGTCTCCCCGATATCTCCTCTGGGCATTGATGACTATCGCACTGCGAAGGGATTTTTACCGGGGGGAGAACCTTGCCGCTCCAAGAACGCAACAAGATCCCCGATGACGACGCCTACCACGCGGGCGACGTCCTCGGTTTCGGCCGCAGCAGGTCTGCCACACCGGATTACGGCCAGAAGAGTCCCATGGACTGTCATCACTGCCCCCGCGGGAAATTACACGGGCACTTAGAACGCCGGGCGTGCGGGGATATATCGCGCACCGTTTAGGCATCAGCGTTCAGGATATATCACCATCTCAGCACCCCAGTCCCCAAACCGCGCTTACGGAGGTGTATAGATGGCCCGGGTCCGCCCCCGCGGTGCGCTGCTCGGCGAAACCACGAACGGCGAGCCATGCCGAGGGTATGCCGGGTAGACGCCTGCAACCGCGGGAAGGAGGCGACCCGACGACGTCCGCGACCTCAGTACGTATCACCTGACTCCTGGTGGGCGCCGACCACGTCGTCTCCCCCTGCCTCCTGGTTGGCCTCGGCTGTTGGCTCGTCGGTTGAAGGCTCAGGATCGAGCTCAGTGTCCTGTGGGGTGTCTTTTGGCTCAGTCATTGCTAGATCCTTCCACGCTAGCGATGCGTAGCATCCTTGACGGTGGAGGCACGGCCCCGAACCCTCGCGCGGCGAGCTGGCCCCGTACCAAGGGGCCGACCGCACACGTCGGGCAAGCGCATTCCCGCTCAGCCTTAATCCGGGCGAGTTCCCGCTGCAGATCGGCTACGTCAGCCGCCAGCTGGTCGATCCGCTTCGATACTGCGTCGCGGCGTGAGGAGTGCGCGGCACGAACCTCCCCGGGTGCGGTAGTCGTGACCGACCCGCGAAGGTACCCGAGATATCCACCGAACGCGTCCGCCAAACAGCACATCAGCGGTCATCAGCTCGCGGCCTCAACCACCGAGCGGGCTGCGCATCCGTGCTCGAACGAGTCGCCGGTCGCTGAGTCAGCCCCACCCTCTGCCACACGCAATCACGGCCTGATCGCCTCTGTGGATTCACGATCGGCGCGAACATTGATCATGATCGCTGCCCTGCTTGCCGCAAGGACGTCCACCGACACAAGGTCTAAGGTCGCATCACCAACCGCAAAATCGGCTAGGCGGTGTCACTCGTCAACTGAGGCCGATCTGTCCCCGCATCATCTGGCACCAGACATGATGACCAGAGAGTAGCCAGATAGTGGCAAGACAGGGACTGATCCGCGCAAGGTCAGAGTCTTTTTGCTGGTCCCGACACGGGCCTTCAGTTGGCGTAGGCGGCGTCCAGATACACCGCGGCGTCGGCGTGCAGCTCGCCGCGGTGCACGTAGACATCCTTTCATCATGCTGATCTTGGCGTGACCCATCAGGTCAGCCTTCTGCGCTGCCATGTTTGCCAAGCCGAGGGGGGCGGACCATCTAGCGCCTCCGGGAACTGGTCCCGACGGGCGTTTTCGTCGAGTTCCGACAAGTATGATCTTGACGGAGCATACTAGAGAACTTTAACAGCGCTATGAGCTGGGAGAATGGTGGGCCGCCTGGGGGTCGAACCCAGAACCCAAGGGTTACGGTTCGCCCACCTGCCGCTACCCCGCCGTGCCCTGCGGCCCTGTTCACAGCGGGCATGAGGTGACATCGACGCTTCCCGGTACCGAGTCATGCCCCGCTGAGCCCTGGGGTTTCGGACAGGCAAAGCGGTAGATCAACTCGTCTCGTGTGCTTTGTGTGAACTCGGTACTCGCGGCCCGTGCTCGCCGGCCGGCGGGTCACCCCAGCTATCGGCATCCACGCCGGGCGGGTGATGCGCAGCTGATAACGATCCAAGCAGGCCACGAAGCAGATCACCGTCGAGCGTGTCAAGCAGTTGACCAGCAGGGATTCACCCGCCGCTCCCGCATCCGGAATGACTGTTCGTCCACAATCGCGCGCTTCAGAGGAAGGGACAGTTCGAAGCTACAGTCGAATCACTCGATCGAGCGCTTCAGCTGGACCTAGACGAGACACAGGCCCATATGC
>JALZDU010000308.1 GCA_030862405.1 Actinomycetota bacterium
TCAATCAGGCGGCGCTGGATACGTCTCTCGGGCAATCCAGCCCCGACGTCCACGCTCGGTTCGCGCTCCTCATCGCAGGCTCCACGACACCGGCTAGCGAACCGGAGGAGCATACGGCGAGCGCGGCGTGCGACCAAGTGCGGCACCCGGTAGACGGGAAACCAATGACCTTGGTCGACGCCGGGGTCTTCATCTTCGGGCAAGAAAGCCAACCCGTCTGGCTACCCGCATTCTATATAGACATATACCCCACCACTAACGCCGACTACGCCCGGTTCGTCGCCGCTACCGGCCATCGCACGCCCATGCATTGGGTTGAGGGAGCCTGCCAGGACAACCTGCTTGACCATCCAGTCGTTTTCGTGAGCTGGCGCGACGCCCACGCCTACGCCGAATGGGCAGGGAAGGCGCTGCCGAGCAACCAGCAATGGGAGAAGGTAGCCCGTGGTACCCGCGGCGATACCTATCCGTGGGGTAACCAGCCCACCCCAGCCAAATGCAACGTCCGAGAAAGCGGTGTCGGCTCCACCACTCCTGGTGACAGATACCGGAGTGGCGTTAGCTCCTACGGGGTCTACGACATGTGCGGAAACATCTGGGAATGGTGCGCCACCGAGACCGACCCAGACCGACGCGAACTCAAAGGAGGAGCCTTCACCAGCCCCTTTGACCGCGCCACACCCTCGGCGTTCAACGACGCATCAGCCGATATGTACGACGACGACACCGGCTTCCGATGTGTAACCCCAGACGAGACACTCAAGGTGCTGCTGCGACGCAGGTGATCCCCGCGTAGCCATCAGATTCAGAAATTATTCTTACTTGACACCGTAACCGCGGTGTAGGTGGACGGCAGGCGGGATTGGTGCCGTGTGGGTGACGAGAGCCCTGACCCCGAACCGGAGGACCCATGTCGGCAACGCCACACCCATGATCAGGATGGCCGCGGTGGCCAAGCACTTCGGGTCGCTGCGGGAGCTCAAGGACATCGACCTCGCGGTGGACCGCGGGCAGGTCGTGGTGTGCTCGGGCCGTCCGGGTCGGCAAACTGGCCAGCGAGTCGATTGGCTCCGCCTCGCGCGCGGTGGCGGTGAGTCGAGGTCTCCCGCTCCCGCAGCAGGATCCGCATGAAGGCGGACCGGGGAAGGTCCCTTGTCCATGCTGATCGCATGCATTCGATGTAACCTACATGTCGTGGCCAGGACACTTCAGATCAGAGATGTTCCCGACGACCTGCACGCCACCCTTCGTGCGCGTGCCGCCCATGCGGGTCAGTCGGTGTCGGACTACCTGTTGGACCTGCTGCGCGAGCTCGCAGCACGACCGACGATGGCCGAGATCGTGCGGCGCGCCGAGGCGCTGGCCCGTGCCGATGACGGAGCCACTCGCGCCGACGTCCGCGCCGCATTACGTGAGGGACGTGATCAGTGATCGCGGTGGTCGACACCTCGGCGCTGGTCGAGCTCTTCACCGTCGATGCCCCGGAGTCGGATGGCCTCCTTGCCGGCCGGCTTGCCGGCGTGATTCCGCACGTTCCCGACATCATCGATGTCAAGTTCCACCATGCGTTGCGGGGTCTGCTGCTGGGAAAGAAGATCAGCTCGTCGCGGGCGGAGCAGGCCCGGAGCTTGTTCGGCGACACTCCCAAGATCCGCTTTCGCACCGCCGACCTGACGGCGCGGATCTGGTCGTTGCGACACAACCTCGGCGCCTACGACGCGTGCTTCATCGCCCTCGCTGAGTCCCTCGACGTGCCGCTGATCACCTGTGACGACAAGCAGGTGGGGGCAAGCGGGCACCAAGCCGAGGTCGAAGCGTTCACTCCCAGCAACTCATAGCCGTCCAACCATTCGCAGCGTGCCAGAAGCGGCTGACGGCCCAGAAGCGGCTGACGGCAGAGTCGCTGCCACGCGTAGCGTGCACGTCGTGCGGCACTTCGATCTGGTGATCATCGGTACCGGCTCGGGGAACACGATCCTGTCCCCCGCCTTCGAGCACTGGGACATCGCCCTGGTCGAGCATGGCACCTTCGGCGGCACCTGCCTCAACGTCGGGTGCATCCCCACCAAGATG
>JALZDU010000337.1 GCA_030862405.1 Actinomycetota bacterium
GTACCGGGTGCCCGAGGACCGCTGGCCGGTCTACCTCCAGGCAGCCAGGGACTCCCGGCAGAAGGGCTGGTGGGAGAGCTACAGCGCCGACACGCTGCCGAGCTGGTTCTCGCTGTTCGTCGGCCTGGAGCAGGGTGCGGCGCAGGTCCAGAGCTACGAGGCCCAGCTCATTCCCGGCCTGCTCCAGACCAGGGAGTACGCCGACGCGGTCGCCCGCCGCGGTACGGCCGAGCGCGCCGAGGACGTGATCGAACGGCACGTCGAGCTGCGCATGACCCGACAGGCGGTGCTGCATCGGGAGCCCGACCCGCTGCGGCTCTGGGTGGTGCTCGACGAAGCCGTGCTGCGGCGCGTGGTCGGCAGCCCCCCGATCATGCGCGACCAGCTCCGGCATCTCGCGGAGATGGCGAGCCACCCCAAGATCACAGTGCAGGTGGTGCCCTACACGCACGGCGCGCACCCCGGCATGGCCGCTGGCCCGTTCTTGATCTTCGGATTCCCGTGGCCCACCGACCCCGGTGTTGCCTACATTCAGCACCGAGCCGGTGGCCTGTACCTTGAGCAGCCTCACGAGATCGAAGCGCATATCGTCGCGTTCGAGCACCTCCGCGTGCTCGCTCTGTCACCCGACGAGTCAGCTACGATGATCCAGGACGTTGGAGAGGAGTAGCATGACCAGCGATCGCCCGGAGAGCACCACTGCACATGAGCTGGTCGACGCGTCGTGGCGCAAGTCCAGCTTCAGCGGTGATATAGGTAACTGCGTCGAGACCGCCCTGCTGGCCGACGGCAGGATCGCCGTCCGCAACAGCAGCCACCGCGAGGCCGGCACCGTGTTCTTCACCCGCGCCGAGATGGACGCCTGGATCAAGGGATGCAAGGCCGGCGAGTTCGATGACCTCGCATGAACCTGGTGGCTGGCGACATGACCAGGCAATCAGAACGTAAAGGCGCTGGCCGCAGTCGACAGGCCCTGTCGGGGCAACTCGATCACGCGGATCCGGGCGTGGTCCTTGGCGGGCTCACTTTCGGGTAACGGGCCGGGCCTGCCGGGCGGGGCGAACAGCTCGAGTCTCCGGCCCAGTACTCACGCACCAGGTTGGCCAACGCCCCAAGGGGTAGCCCGTGCGTGCGGCGATCTGCTCGTGGGTCAGGCCCTCGATGAAGAACGCCCGAGACCACATTCGGCTGCTTGCCGTTTTCGCAGGTCGCACATCCGGAGCCTCCGCATCTCTCAATTCCGTGACGCCAGGATGAGGACCTGCACAGGCGAAGCTCAACTGGTTGATCACATCAAGATCGGGGAAGCCGTCGCGGCAGCAGCAAGATCCAAGAGACGTGTGAGCGTGCCCATGCCGTCCCAGGTCAGCGCCAACCCGCCCCAGCACCGGACGCCCCCAGACTCTGATCCAGAAATAGCCCGGAACGGGCCGCCCGCCAGGGGAAACGGTGACTAGCCCAGGCTTTCAGGTTGCGCCGAACCGCCCGCGTGGAAATCCGCGCTAGGACTCGCAGGCCACACCGTCGCCGTCGCGGTCCAGACCCGACCGGTAACCGGGTTCACCTGCATATAGCGGTGCGGCGCCAGCCGAGCGCGCATCCGAGCAGTTGTCATAGTAGGCGAGACTACCACTATCCGGCTCCGGCAGTGGCTCGGGCTCCGGCGCTGGCTCGGGATCGGGATCGGGAGCTAGTGGTAGTAGTGGCTGAGGCGGCGTTGAGGCACACGTTGGACCCCACAACCCGAGGCCAGCGGCACGAGCCCGCGACTCTGCAGCCGAAATCGCTACGTAGCGCTGCGGTGGGGCTTTGTCAATGTAGGCGCGGGCGTGCCCACCCTCAGCGGCCAGCACCGAGAAGTCTCGACCATCGGGCAGGAGGATGTATGCCAGCTTGCGGCCCACGCTGTCCACCCGATCCTGGGTAGGATCTGTGAGAACCGTCACCGACTTGTCAACCAGAGTCTGCCGGGCGAAGTTGGTCGCTTCAGGTCCCCAGCAGTCGACTCTCCTGCCGGATACCACGGTCTCCGGACTGTCGATCCCGATGATCCGCACGGTGAGCCCGTTACTGAGCTTGACGGTGTCACCATCGGTCACGTCAACAACCGTAGGTGGCGGTGCGCTGGTCGGCGGTACGGTGCTGGTCGGCGTTGCGACAGGGCCCGCCTCCGACGCAGGCATAGGCTCGACTGATCCGAAAATCAAGCCGGGGACGGGCGAACGGGATCACCGGCTCGGTCTGCTGATGTCGCTGAGCCGGTGCGGGGAAGCCGCGCTCAGGCGGCGGGTTCGATGGTGACCTTGTAGCCCATGGCCTCGAGCTGGTGGATGTGGGTGCGCTTGCGGCGTTCGGTGTTGATGCGCTTGTCGTAGAAGTCGGAGCCGAGGTCGGTGTAGCGGGCCTCGGGATCCGACAGGAGATGCCAGATGAT
>JALZDU010000338.1 GCA_030862405.1 Actinomycetota bacterium
GTTCGCGGCGCGAGCCCAAGAGCTGGCCGACCGGCTCGCCCAGGCGCCCGCAGAGCCGTTGACGGCCAGGGAACGCGAGGTCGCTGAGCTGGTGGCGCAGGGGCCGACCAACCGGGAGATCGCTGCCCGGCTCTACCTCTCGGAGCGCACCGCGCAGAACCACATGCAGCACATCCTCACCAAGCTTGACCTGTCGAACCGGAGCCAGATCGCGGTCTGGATCACCAACCGCAGTTGAGTGTCCGGGGAGCGTGGACGAGGTGCGGAATCTCGTCGACTCGGCCGTCGGCCAGTTCAGCAAGAACGAGTACTCGAGGTTAACAAGGAGACCGCAATAGGACTGCCGGACTGATCGCCAGACGTACTCCGGTGCCAGGGCCAGTCGCTCCCGGATGAGCGCCTGCATGTCCTTGAATGAGCCAGCAGTCGGATTCTCGTCGGTTCGCATGATCTGCTCGGTCATGGCGAGCATCCGCAAGGGTCCCCTCGGGCCCGACCGTGTCGCCGCTCGGCTGATGCGCGGCGGAGCTGCCGTGTGACTAAGGCAGACGACGGCGCTGTCATCGCGGTTGAGTACGCAGGCTGAGTAATTCGGCGGACGCCGCCACGCCGCGCGCCTCACTACCATGCAACACGAATCGTTCAGGTTGCGGAGAGAGTACTCAGGTGCGGGGCGGTAGGAGCTCGTGTTCGCGATGGGTCCGTGGTACGTATTTACCGAAACGATCATTTTGTGACATGGGCCCGTGTTGATACAGTAAGGAGAGTCGCCATGGAAAAGACATCGGGTAAGATTCGGATCGAGCATTTAGAAGACGCTGCCCCGATGTTTCAGGAGACATTTAATTCCGGTGACCTCGACGGACTGGTCAGTCTCTTCGAGCCCGGGGCAGTGCTTGTTCCAGGTCCTGGTCAGGTAGCTACGGGTGTCGACGCTATCCGGGAAACGCTGGCCGGTTTTCTGGCGGCTTGGGGACGATTCGAAGTCAAGGTACTCAGCCGTCACCAGATGGGAGATATTGCGCTGCAGACTGCCGAATGGACGGTGGAAAACAACGATCCTGATGGCAGTCCCAGGACGCTTAGCGCTCGACCTGTGCATCTCTTTCGCCGGCAGCCCGACGGATCGTGGCGTTTCATCATCGACAACGCGTTCCCCTTCGGGTAATCACCAGCCGGTGGTGGTGTCTGCTCGGCCCACACCTTCGCAAGCGTTTTCGGTGCAGTTTCTGTACGTTGGGCAGCTTATCGGTCGTTACCGGTGGGGCCACTGCTCTGCTTGTGTGGCGCGACCACCGGCGGCCAGGAGATGCAGCCGGCCGAGCCGCTGACGCCGAGAGCGCCAGGTCGCCGAGCTGGTGGCGCAGGGGCTGTCGAACCGACCCAATCGCGGTCTGGATCACCAGCCGCAGTTGAGTATGCGGACTGAGTAATTCGGCGGACGCCGCTACACCACGCGCCTCCCTACCGTGTTAATGCACACGGGTCTTACGTCCAGGACCGGAGACATAATCAGACTGCAAGGGGCACATTAAATGGACACGTACGCATTCCAGGCAGAAGTCACCCACATCCGACCGATCGGCCTAACCGCTCGCGGTCTTCGCCTCGACATTAGCCTTACCGGCAGCGTCACCGAAGGACAGCTCACCGGGTGCACTGTTGAAATAATTGACTACACACTCATCCGCCCAGATGGCGTTGCCGTCATCGACGCCCGTGACCTGATCTCCGATGGAGACCGGGTGATCGCAGCCCTCCGGGCCGAAGGCTACATCATCCCACCCTTCCCTATGCCGGAGTTGTCGGTCCTGGCAGATCCCAACTTCCAGTGGCCCGACGTTGACCTGCCCTTGCACGGCACACACTTTTGGGAGACCTCCGGTGAAGATCTCTCTGCCGCTGCCGCCACTGTGTACGGCTTCACTGGCTCGGCGAACTTTGCCACCGGAGCACTCAAGTTATCGGCTCGCTCGCTCGCCGAGGCCAGCCAACCAGTGGGCGCCGGCTGAGCTGAAACCCAGCTGGATTGGGCTATCGGAAGACCGCCGGGAGCCCCGGTCTCTAGTGGTGCATATTGGCCCGATTTGACACTACAGTCACCGCTGCGTCCCCTCGCGCTGATCGACGAATCAAGGGGTTGACATGGTCGCAATCGTATCGGCAGCTGAATGGCAGCGCAGCCAGGACGCACTCCGCGATGAGGTTCGGCGGGTGACGACCCTGATGCGGTCCATCACTGATCCGGGAGTTCCCGCGGTGGGCCAGTGGAACATCGCTGAGGTTGCCATGCATCTCTCGCAGAACTGGATACTGGTACCTGGGCTGGCACGCCAGGACCTGTCCCGATATAAGGCAGTGGTGCCCGGTATTGCTGGGGAGGCCGGCGACTCGATGATCCCGGACATGTGGGACAACGCCGACATGAACGCGCTCGCGTTGAAGTCCGACGCCGAGCGCGATCTGGCTGTGCTGGCCGACCGCATCGAGAAGCGAGCGGAGGAATACCTCGGCGAGTGTGCGGGGCACTCGCCCGATGAGCCGCGCCCGTGGACGGTCGAAGGCACCACGCTGCCCCTGTCGGCGTTGACCTGTAACCTGCTGAACGAAACGCTCATGCACGGTTACGACATCGCCAAGGCGGCCGGGCGCAAGTGGAGGATCGAGTCAGCGCATGCGGCCATGGTGGTGCGACAGTTCTTCGTTCCGGTGCTGCAAACGTGCGAGCCTCGGACGTTTGTGAACGCTGAGAAGGCGGCTGGCCTCCAGGCCACCTACCAGCTGCATCTGCGGGGGGCGGTCGGATCAATTTTGTTTTCGACGATGGGTCGCTCAGGGTCGAAG
>JALZDU010000357.1 GCA_030862405.1 Actinomycetota bacterium
CCTCGGGTGACGCCACCCAGGAGCAGATCAGCCGGCTGGATGGCGGGAGTGTGAGGTCTCGTTGAGCTGCACACCATTCGCAGCCATGGCCTCTCACCTCCTCCGCTGTTCTCGTACCGTTGGGCCCGCGTGGCAGGCACCTGCCGTCATCGTGGCGTACAGCGTGGCTCGACACGCCGATGGGGGGCAACTGATTTCTCGCGTTCCGGATTCAGAACTCGTAGGTCCGCGCCACGACAACTGCGTCGCTGTCCGAGCGCCATGGCTCGAGGGCTGGTGGGCGGGTCCGGAATCCGGGGACGTCAGCCAGCCCACGGGTCCGGTCGTAGGCGGAGATCTGCAGCCGGCCCCTGTGTGTTGTGCGCAGCGTGAGGTCGATGCCCTCCGGCGGCAGGTCGCCGAAGCGCACCTCGGTGGGCCATCGACCTTGCCCGGTGCCTACGAGGGTGACGGCCGCGGTGGCAAGCCCGGGTGCAGTGACGGTGATCTCGTCGATGCGGTGGTCGATCCGCAGCACCACCGTGGGGGCGGAGCGCGGCGAGGAGACGCGCAGCTCGAGGGTGCCGCCCTCCCTGGACCGCAGGGTCACCTCGGGAGTGGGTACGGGCACAGTGGAGGCCGGGCCTGCCCACACCGGACCGTTCTCGAAGCCGACCACGGCCGACTCGGTACGTTCGTTCACATAGGTGCGAGTCCATTCGGCTGGTTCGGTATCCCGGCTCACCCAGCGGGCCAGACCGGTGTCGGTATCGAGCACATAGGCCAGGTGCGCGCGGCGTGGATGGGCCACATCAACCGGGTCCACGGCCAGGCCGGCGCCGGTCACGGCGAGCACCAGGCTCGTTCCGGCAATCGCAACCAGCACGGCGCGGCGCGTGCCGAGGGGCTGCTCTACCGGTGGAAGGAGCAACTCGACCAGCGGTAGCAGGGTGAGCCCGAAGAGGGCCAGCAGCACCGCGGCCGCCCCGCCCCCTGGCAGTCCTGCGGCGTCGAAGGTGGCCACACCCATCGGCATCAGCAGGACTACGGACGGGACGACACCGACGGTTATTGCTACCACCGGCCACACCGCACGTCGTGATACCAGCAGGGCGACCAGCCCGCCACCGGCCAGGAACAATGCGGGCAACGTGACTAGGTGCGATGTTGCGGGTGCGACCCAGGCGCTGAGTACGCTGAGCAGCGCTAGCCAGACCAGCGAGCCGCAGGCCAGCGCGGCCGAGCCGAGCCGGCGCCGCAGCAGCAGGTACCAGGTCAGCACCGCGAGTGCGGCCAGCGCAGCGGCGGCCAACTGGTAGAGCTGCGGGCGATAAAGGAACGGGTTATTCGCGTAGTCGGGTCGCAGCGCCACCAAGACCCGCCACAGGCCCTGGACCGCCACGGCGGCGGTGGCCAGCGGCAACACCACCGAGACGGCGCTGAGCAGCAGCCGGGGAATGCTCACCAGCCGCCGATGCCGGGCCAGCACGACCACACCGGCGAGCACGATCAGCACGAGCAGCGCCAGCGGCCACACTAGAGCGAGTGGATAGATGATCAAGGGTCCGAGGAAGCGGAAGAAGATCACATCGTGGTCGGCGGTCAGGGTGGTCAGATCGCTGTTTCCCAGCGCGCGGGTGAGCGCGAGCATGTTCGCACCGTGGTGCTGCAGGCTGGCCGGGTCGAGATTGGCGATGCTGTCACCTGGGGTGTGGTAGCGCGCCGCGCCCTCGATGTAGGCGAAGTTCATGCCGGGCAGGCCAGCCCCGGCGAACTCGGTGAAGTCAGTGTTGTTGGGCAGCAGCCGGTAAAACTCGATCGATGAGGAATCCCCGTGTGGGTGCGGTGCGGCCTCGGCGAACAAACCGACCAGCGCTGCGTTGTTCCGCGACGTCTCGAACATCAACGAAGGGCCACTAACCCCGCGAGCCTCCCAGTTGAGCACGACCGCCCGCTGCCGGGTCAACGGGTGCTGGTCGGCAAAGGCGGCAGCGCCGAGCAGGCCGTCCTCCTCGCCATCGGTGATCAGCAGTACCAGGTCGTTACGCAGTTGATCACCACGCAGTGCGCGCACCGTCTCCAGCATCGCAGCGATCGCAGCCCCGTCGTCGGAGGCACCCGGGCCGGCGGCGACCGAGTCATAGTGCGCGGCGAGGACGACGCTGCCGGTCGGGTTGCGCCCGGGCAGGGTGGCGACGATGTTGTCCACCCGGCCGAAGGCCGCGACGCCCTCGGCGCTGGATGCCCCGATCGCGCGATTGATCTGCACCGAGAAGCCGGCCGAGCGCAGCCTCTCGACCAGGAAATCTCGGGCGCGATCACTGGCTGCGCTGCCCAGCGGGCGAGGCTCGGTGGCGAACTCCTGCAAGACAACCAGCGCCCGCTGCGCACTGAACTGTTGGGCTGGTGCCGATGCAGGCACCGGGCTCGGCGGTCGTTCGGACAGCAGCGTGAGCCCCGCGACCACGACGACGAACAGCGCGCCCAACGCGGCCGCCGCGCGGCTACCCGTGATGGTTGCCAATGCAGGCCGCCATGCCGATCGAGAGACTCATGTTCACGACGGTAACCGGGAACCCCGACATCTTCAGGCGCCGGATACGCTGCGACTCTTGCGAGTGCGGCGTCGAGGAGCACGAAAAGCATGATCACCAGGCTGTCGACGTTGTTCCTGCGCACCTTGCGCGAGGATCCGGCCGACGCAGAGATGCCCAGTCACAAGCTGCTGGTGCGTGCCGGATACGTCCGCCGGGTCGCGCCGGGGATCTATTCGTGGCTGCCGCTCGGACTTCGGGTACTTCGCAACGTCGAGGCAGTGGTGCGTCAGGAGATGGACGCGATCGGGGGGCAGGAAATCCAATTCCCCGCGCTGTTGCCCCGGGAGCCCTACCAGGCCACTGGCCGCTGGACCGAGTACGGCGCCAACCTGTTCCGGCTGCGCGACCGCAAGGGCGCCGACTACCTGCTCGGACCCACCCATGAGGAGCTGTTCACGCTTACCGTCAAGGGTGAGTTCAGTTCCTACAAGGACTATCCGGTGATCCTCTATCAGGTGCAGACCAAGTACCGCGACGAGGAGCGTCCCCGCGGCGGGATCCTGCGCGGTCGGGAATTCTTGATGAAGGACTCGTACTCCTTCGACCTCTCCGAGGAAGGATTGGCGCTTTCTTACCGGCTTCACCGCGAGGCATACATCAAGATCTTCGACCGGCTCGGGCTGCGGTACGTGATCGTGTCGGCGATGTCCGGCGCGATGGGCGGCTCGGCCAGCGAGGAGTTCCTCGCCGAAGCCGACACCGGCGAGGACACCTTCGTGCGCAGCACCGAATCCAGGTACGCAGCCAATGTCGAAGCGGTTACCATCCCGGCACCCCCGGAGCTGCCTATCGACGGCCGGCCGCCAGCCCAGATCCTGCATACTCCCAACACCCCGACCATCGACACGCTGGTCGACCACCTCAACGGGGCAGGCTTGGGCCGCACCTTCAGCGCCGTGGACACCCTGAAGAACGTCATGGTCAAGACCCGGCCACCAGGCGCGCAGGAGTGCTGGGCTCTGCTCGGTATCGGAGTTCCCGGCGATCGCGAGGTTGACATCAAGCGCCTGGCGGCCGCGGTGTATCCGGCCGAAATCGCACTGTTGGACGACGCTGACTTCGCCGCGCACCCGTTTCTGGTCAAGGGTTACATCGGGCCGGGGGCGCTGGCGGCGAACGGCGTGCGGTACCTCGTCGATCCGCGAGTGGTTCCGGGCACGGCCTGGGCGACCGGCGCGGACCGGCTCGACCACCACGTCGTCGATCTGCTCTGCGGCCGGGACTTCATCCCCGACGGCACGATTGAGGCGGCGCAGGTTCGCCCCGGCGATCCGTCACCCGACGGCGCGGGCACCCTCGTTGCCGCCAGGGGCATCGAGATCGGGCACATCTTCCAGCTCGGCCGCAAGTTCGCGGATGCCTTCGGCTTGGACGCGCTGGGGCCCGACGGCAAGCCGATCCCGATCACCATGGGGTCCTACGGCATCGGAATCTCCCGGCTGGTCGGTGCGATCGCCGAGCAGAGCCACGACCCGCACGGCCTGATCTGGCCACGAAATGTCGCCCCAGCCGACGTCCACGTCGTGATCGCGGGTAAGGATGGCACCGTCAGGGCCGCCGGCGAGCGGCTTGCCGCCCAGTTGGATGCGTCCGGCGTGCGAGTGATCCTCGATGATCGCCCGGCCACTTCTGGGGTGAAGTTCGCCGACGCCGAGTTGATCGGTGTGCCGACCATCCTCGTGGTCGGCCGCGGCCTGTCATCGGGTGTCGTGGAGGTCAAGGATCGGGCCACCGGAGAACGCACCGAGGTACCGGTGGACGCCGCGGTGGCTCACCTGCAGGAGCTGTGTGGGAAATAGTCAGCCGGGCAAGAAGCTCAACCGGATCGTGCGTACCGGGTTGTCGATGTTGGTGTCCACCAGGCAGACCGACTGCCAGGTGCCCAGTGCGAGCTGCCCGCCGAGCACCGGGACGCTGGCGTAGGGCGGCAGCAACGCGGGGAGTAAGTGATCCCGGCCATGCCCTGGGGAGCCATGCCGATGGCGCCACCGTCCGTCGGCGGGCAGCAGCTCACGCAGCGCGGCGAGCAGGTCGGTGTCGCTGCCCGCCCCGGTCTCGATCACCGCGAGACCGGCGGTGGCATGCGGCACCCACACATGCAGCAGGCCGTCGCGGGCGCCCACCTGGTGGAGGAACGCTCGGCATTCCGTGGTGAGGTCGTGCACCTGCTCGCGTGAGCCGGTCTGGATCTGGAGTTCCTTGGTGTGCACGCCGACGACGGTACGGTGGTTTACGGTGCGCCTGGAAACGGCACCGTCAGCGGGGTGATGCCCGCGACGGCGCGCCAGCGGGTCGCCCGGACGGCGGCCTGAGTCAGCGCGTCCAGCGCGGCGGTGCGCAGGACCGGATCGGCAGGGCTGCGCTCGACCACCGAGCGCCAGGCCGCGGCCACGTCGGTCTCCGCAGTGATCACCAGTCGCAGCGCTGACGCGGCGTCGGTGACCGGCTCCGGAGTGAGGTAACCCGGCTCGGCGGGCACCGGCTGCGCGCGTGCGTCGATCAGCATCCGCTCGGTGGCATCGCGCCGAGCCTGGTGCGCGCCGGCGGCTTCGCGGAGCTGACCGGACAACCTATCCGGCAGGAACGCCCCGGCGAGCCCGTAAACCCACACCGCCGCGTGCTCGGCCGCCAACGCAGCCTGCAGCGCATCCACCGGCACGTCCCTCATCCCCATCGAAACCCATGATCGAGCGCGGGGAACGAAGGGCGTCATGGAAGGACGGCGGCGTGGCTTGCGCAGCAGGCGGCCACCGACGCCAGCAGCGCTGCCCGGTAG
>JALZDU010000361.1 GCA_030862405.1 Actinomycetota bacterium
GGGTGGCGACGATTTCACCGATCGACCGCACCTCGCCTGCTCAGCCGTCCCTCAAAGCTGCACCACCGATGCCGCTGAGGGCATAACGCCCGCCAGTCCACGGCCTGTGGTGACGTCGTTCCGTCTCGGCTCGGTGTGGTGCCCCCAATGTCTGGCCCTCGGCGGCGGTGTCGGCGAGTAGCTTCGGGCCGGAGACCTCGCACCGTTAGTGGGTCTCGGGGCTGGCATCGACGGGTAGCCGCACCGGTCACCGCCGCCCTACGTACAGCTGGCGAACTACTGGGACGTCTGCCGCAGCGGCCAACTTCCCGGTGGTGGGCCGGCTCCGGTGTCACGGCTTTGGTGAGTGGGTCTCTTGCCAGACCGGCCAGCTCGCTGCGATTGAGCTACGGCCGTGCAAACTCGCCCACCGTCGCACTGCCCGTCAGACCGTCGTGGCATCCGGTGCAGGCGTCCGAGCCTTCGCCATCCTGCGACCACCGGAGTAGGGCCGGCCTGACATCTGCTTGGGTGGCGGTGCCAGGCGATCCTGCAGCGGAGCGGGCCAAGAAGCTATGTTCTACCGGCCCGTGGTGGTGGACAATCTTGGCATGGCCCAGGGCAGGGGCAGGGGTGTGCCGCAGATTGACCAAGCGTTGGAAGCTGTGGTCGGTGCGATCGACGCTCTCACCGAGCGCCAGGACGGCGGCCCGGGTGTCGTACTTACGCTGGGTGGCCTGGTCGTCAGCGGGACGATCATCCCCGACTGGCAGTGGTTCGATGAAGTTGAGCACGCCACCCGTGCCGCGTTCGTCGTCCACGTCGGGGGGTCCATCGACGACGAGCACGGTGGCTGGGCGAGACTATTCAAGGGCGCTGCGGAGTCATTGATGAAAGACCACGCCGAGCGTCGAGCTGCGGGGCAGGTGACCGAGGGTCTCCCCGACCGCTACCGGCATCTCCTCGCCCAGCAGGATCGGACCACCTACATCCACCTGACCGAGGCCCGAGTAATGGCTCCCGATCTCAGTCCACTGCCCGCTGCTGGGATGCATTGGCGAGGACGGCTCTCAGAGATCTCGGGATGGTCCTTCGGTCATCTTGGCGCTGAGCCGCCAACCGCTCCGGCGCACGACGCCGACCACTACATGTAGGCGTCGCGAAGTCGCAGCCCCTTTTTGCTGCCGTGTTCGGGTGCAAGGTCACCCATGTCGTCGACAACGCAATCGTGCTGCGTCGTTTCCGCCGGTGGCGCGCCGACGGTGACGTAATACGGTCGCACTCGGCAGGGATAATGTTCTGTGCGCAGCCCGCCACGGAGGCCACGCTAAAGCCGCGAACGAGACGACAAGCGGCCAGGCAGCGCGCCCTCAACACCCAATGGCAAGAGCTTGAGGTTGTACGGCAAGCGATCGCTGTCAGGGCAGCAGTGAATCTGATCCAGCTCCCATCTCATGATTGAGGACAGCGTGTTGGCTGCCGAATCTCTCTACCGTCGTGCCGGCGCGTCCAGGTCGAACCTGCGCGGGGACCCCTAGCCCCACACAGAACCGTCGCTACGCGACCGCCAGCGGCGGACCTGGACCCACCACCACGACGGCTGAGACCGGCCGTGTATCGGGTGAGGGGGTGGCTTGGCGATCGGGTCACTTTGTGCCATCCGGGCAGGCTGAGACCAGTGTGAGGAGGTCACGAGGGATCAAGGGGCCGGCCCGGTGTGGAGCAGCAGCTTCCTGACAGCGGCTGGCTGTGGTAGCGGGCATCGCACCCCGGGCGGGCGGGCCTGCCACAGGTGCGCCGTCCAGGGCGAGCTATTTACCCACACCGATGTGTCACTCCGAACCGCAGGAGAAACCGATGACCACGATCACTTGACCGGCCAGCACCAGCGCCACGACGGGCAGCGGTGCCCGGACTGCGGCGAGGCTTACGGCGCGCGGTGATACGACAGCACCGTCAGGCACGACTCGTTGTGCTGCACCGGATGCGGGCACCACGGGCACTTCTCATCGACGAATCAACCCCAGCACCCGAGAGGGTTATGCGCGACGAGAGCGCCCCCGACCCCGCGGTGACGGGCACAGATACAGCTCACAACCACAGCTTGACTCGATCCTCCCGGTTTCGTCGGTTTGAGCTCGGCTAGTCCGTGGCCGACGTCCCTTTTAGTCGAGGTAGTAGTCGTGGAGCGCGTGGGAGCGCGAGGGGTGGCGCAGCTTGGCCATCGCCTTGCACTCGATTTGCCGGATCCGTTCCCGGGTGACCCCGTAGACGTGGCCGACCTCGTCCAGGGTGCGCGGTTGGCCGTCGGTGAGACCAAAGCGCAACCGGACAATGCCGGCCTCGCGCTCAGACAGCGTGGCCAGCACCGATTGGAGGTCGCCCTGCAGCAGCGTAAATGACACCGCGTCCACCGCGCCCACGGCCTCGGAGTCCTCGATGAAGTCGCCCAGCTGGGAGTCACCCTCGTCACCGACGGTCTGGTCCAGCGAGATTGGTTCCCGGGCGTACTGCTGGAACTCCAGCACCTTCTCCGAGGTGATGTCGAGCTCCTTGGCCAACTCCTCGGGGGTGGGCTCGCGACCCAGGTACTGAAGCAGCTCGCGTTTCATGCGGACCAGTGTGTTAATTACCTCAACCGTGTGCACCGGAAGCCGGATAGTGCGAGCCTGGTCGGCCATCGCCCGGCTGATGGCTTGGCGGATCCACCAGGTGGCATAGGTGGAGAATTTGTATCCCTTGGTGTAGTCGAACTTCACCACCGCCCGGATTAAGCCCAGGTTGCCTTCCTGGATCAGGTCCAAAAACGCCATGCCACGGCCGGTGTACCGCTTGGCCAGCGAGACGACCAGTCGCAGGTTGGCCTCTAACAGGTGTTTCTTCGCGCGTTCACCGTCGCGCATGATGCACAGCAGGTCTCGGCGCAGCTGCGGGGAGAGCTTTTCGGTGACGTCCTGGGCCCGGCGCACCCGCTCGGCGGCGTAGAGCCCGGCCTCGATCTGCGTGGCGAGCCTCACCTCCTGCTCAGCGTTCAGCAGCGCCACCTTGCTGATTTGTTTGAGATATGTCCGCACCGAGTCGACCGAGGTGGTCAGTTCGGCGTCCTTGCGGGCCTGGTACAGCGCCTCAGACTCCTGCTCGTCCCAGACGAAATCCCCGGACTCTTCGACTTTGTCCAATGGCTCCGCAGGATCCTCGGCGCCCTCAAGGGCTAACGGGACGTCATCAGTCAGCAGCTCCAGCGATGCTGGAGGAGGCCCGCTGCGCTCGAATCCCACATCCTTGACCGGCACCTTCTGCGTATTCCGGGGCGCCTTGGTTACTCGGCGGCCTTTGTGGGATGCGGCGGTGACGCGCAACATCCTCACCTCCTCAACCCAGGTTCCCGGCGACACCGAGATCTCTGGTGGCAACCTCACCGAGCGCGAGATGCCGCAGACAGGACTTCAGCCCCTCAAGGACCCGGTTGCCCACCTGGGTACCTCTGGACTGTACGGGAACCAGACACTTTGGGCTGGCCAAGTTGCGCGTGCCGATGCGGGGCTGCCGGCCACCCGACGCCGTCGCTAAGGGCCGGATGCGAGGGAACGGGACAGAGCAGCGCGGTGGTTGCCCGTCGCTGCGGTTGGTCGGTGACAGGGCGACGCTGCTCAGGCCAGGTTGGTCCCAGAAACCCTTTTGACGGTGACCGCGCTGCCGTCGTCTGTGGAGGGCGTTGGTGCTGCGGGTGATCGATGAGGTAGACCTCGCCCCCCGGGGGTGGCTGCGGGAACACCAGCACAAATACATGTCCATCAACTACGGGGGGTGGTGCTGGACTGCACCGAGGCGTCATTTCTGGCGGCGTGTGGGATCGACGTGCTGGTCGAAAACACCGAGCAGGCCCGCGCCGAAAGATCGCGCTGCGGCTGGTGACCGAGACTCCACTAGTGCTGCATGCATCGCAGGTCACCTTGGCGCAGCAGCTGGTACCTCGCGCCGCCACGGTGGCTGAGGCGGTAGCGCCGGCCAGATCGGCAGCCAGAATCTGGGGTCAGGAGCGGCGAGGTTGGAAAGGACCCGGCTGTGGTGGCTCACCACCGACATTGCTGACGATCCCAGCCGCCAAATCGCGGACCTTGACATTACGGTTCTGCGAGGCCCGCCGAAGGAAGTCGAAGGCGGTCGCGGCGCCGCAGCGCTGCTGGGCCATGATGATCCCGGTGGCTTGATCAATGACCGCGCGCGAGGTCAATGCCCCGTGCAGATCCTCCGACATCTGCAACTGATCGGCCAGCTTCACCGCGACGGCGATCGCCCCAGCGGCGTTGGCGGCGAACCCCTCCAACTGCTCCCGATTGTCCTCGGCGAACGCGTCACGCCACATCGAGTACAAGTTATAGCCACCCATCAACCCGGTAGGACCGCTTAGCGGCAGCCCCAGACAGGAGCGCACACCCTGCTCGTGCGCAGCCGGGCAAAACCTCGGCCACCGCTGCTCACTGGCGGTATCGACAATGTAATGCAGCTTTCCAGTAGCCAGAGTCTCCAGACACGGACCTTCACCAAAGTCATACTGCAGCTGATCAATCCGCCGGGCCAGCTCATCACTAGCGGCCAGGGTGACCGCCCGAGAGTTCTGACGCACGGTGACACCACACGAGCTGCCCTCGGGCAACGCTTGCGCCGTGAGCTGCGCCAACCGGTCAAGAAAGTTGCACAAGGTGCCGCTGTCCAGCAACAACGCCTGCAACTCCACCAGCGACGAATGATCAAAAGGCTGCGGCGACGACAACGACATGGCAAGCCAGCAATCCGTGGATATCACGTGCCCAACGGCTACCGCAGATGCCACGTCCGAACGGCGTGCACGAAAACCCTCGGCAACACACTGACCCTACCGCCCTGCGGGCACAAAGGCACCTCTCCCAGGTGCAAGACCGTCGCTGATGAGCGCTGTCAGGGCGTGTTGTTTAAGGCCTTCGACACGGTGTCGGCGAAACTGAACTGGTCTCGCAGCCCGGTCGCGGCCAGGACCCGATTGATCATTCGGGAGTGACACACCAATCGCAGGTGGCGGTCTTCTCGGGTAGCGAGTTCGTTGGCCGGGACCAGCACAGACAGCCCGGCGGACCCCAAGAACTGCACCCCATCAAGATCCACCACCACGAGTGCGGCAGCAGCCAGCTGTGCGGTCACCACAGCGGCTAGTTCCGGCGCGGTCAGCGCATCAACCTCGCCTCCTACGTTGACCACACAAGCATCGGTACCGTGCTTGGCCACCTGCAGATCCACGATGTCAAAAGCCCAACGGCCCTGCCCCAAGTACTCGGTAACAACGCCATCACCAGCTCCTTCCCTGCTTCGGTGGCGCCCGGACAGGGACGCCGAGTCCTCCCCCGAGCCCCGGCACCGGCTCCCGGAGACCGACAACCCGTACCGCAAGGTTGCGAACAGTTACCCAGCTCGGTCAGGAGTAAACCCTGGGCGCTGCCCGCCAGTGGCTGAGCCCAGGAGGGCGCTGTTCATCAACACGCGCGCAGGCGGCCGTCAGGCTGCCTTACTGGCCTGACCGTGCATAGGCAGCCGCAGTCGCGCGATTCCGGCGACTGGCGTGACGGCGGAACGCTTCCTGAAATTTTTCCTACAACAAGCGCTCACTACGTGACACTAGTAATAGGTGTCGGACCGGCGCTAAACCACGAAAACTGCATTCCTGCTGGCACCGCAACCCGGCGGATCGGTGCGCTTTACCTGTCGCACTCCCCTTCCCCGTTCGGGGTGAGGACCGCGGTCACCTGCCGCCGCGCCCCGATTCCGCTGGGTTGCGGCCGGCTGCGGATGCCGGGGGACTGCTGGCGGCGTGTCTGGGCGCTTGCCGCGTGTGCGCTTCGGGGAGAAGGGCTGCTCGCGGTCCCCACACCGTGGCCGCCCGTTGCCCGTCGGCTGCTGGCAGACCCGCAAGGTCTGCCCACGCCCGACGGTGGCGGTTGGGGACGAGGTCATCTCCTAGACCCGGTGGCCCAAACACCTCCGCCGGCATCGGCGTTTCGGGGGACAGGCGGTGTTTGCCGTGGTCATCTGCCCGTTGCGGGTCAGCCTCACTGGCGGGAACATCAGCGTTGATCCGCTCACCACGCACCTGCTCATAAATTGGCGTTTCCCCCATGGGCGACACCGTAGAGCACGCCCACGGGGGGCGACATCAACATGGTGTGTACACACTGTGGATGGATACGGGGATAAGGAGCCGAACAAGAAACCCCTGCTCAAGCCCTGCCCTCCATGTGCCCCGCGTGGGAGAATATCAAGGGTCCTGCACAGCCACTCATGGCGAACCGAAGCCGCTGCTCAAGGGCTCTATCTTGCCCGAGTCAAGTTGTTCCCAAGCTCACGATGTGCCAGCTCAGCCTCGTCCCGAGCAGCACCTTGCTCGGATTGATGTCCTTACCAGTGAACTCACCGATCAGCGTGTCTGCTCACGCCAGAGCGGCGGACACCACGTCACCCCACCAGCGGTCAACTCTTCGACCACCGGTGGGAGCACGATCTAACGAGAGGATTCACCGTCTCCGGGGCAATGAAGCGCTTACCCACCCGCGGCTACCGGCACCAAGCCTGGCCTCTCGCCGACCCGGCAGCTCCCAACCCGTACCGGGGATACCGGCGCACCACCACGATGATCTGCCAGTTCAGCGCCAGTTCAGGCCGCGGTGGCCGGGGGTGGTGGACACCACGCGTCCTGGCAGGATGATCTGCCGTCGTGAGTGGGCGGGGACCAGGAACAGCCGATCCGGGTATTGAAGAATGCGGTGATCCGTTCGGAGAGCTCACGGGCTTGAGGGTTGGCGGCGCGCTGGTTGGCCTGGTGCTTGAGCGGGCGCATTCGGTCCTTGGTGCGCGCCGATTTCAGGCCTTCACTGGCCTCCACGGCTTTGGTACCGATCACCGCTGCCTGGTCGATGTCGCCGTCTAGCAGGTGGTTGGTGGCCAGCATGGTGAGGTTGAAGGAGCGGCTGCGGGCCATGTCCGGCCCGTAGCCGAGAAGCGCGGTGGTCAGGGCGGGAATGGCCTGCCGGGTGTAGGTCGGATCCGCGTGCAGGGCCAGTTCGGTGCAGACGGTACCCACCATCGCCGACAGGTCGGTGGCGTTAAAGAACCTGGCCCACCCCGGGGCGCTGGCGACATCCGCCCGGCCAAACGTCTCGGTGGCTCGGCCCAGCAGGGTCCATGCTTGTTCGTCGTGGTCCATCACGGCGTGCGCCCAGGCCTGGTTCGCGTAGATGATGGCCAGAGCTAGTGCGCTGCCGCAGGCATTAGCGGCGGCCTCGCCGTGCTGGAACTCCGTCAACGCCTGACCCGGGTGCTCATGGTGGAGATAGACCCGGCCCAACCGATACAAGACATTGGCCACCAGGGCATCGTTTCCGCCCCAGTGGGCCAGGTCCAGGGCATGCCGGAAGTGGCGGTAGGCCTCGGACACGAGCCCGGTGTCGAAACAGGTCCAACCAGCTAGGTTGTGCAGATCGGCCAACGCCACCTGGAAGCGGTCCTTGACCACCTCGATGCCCTCGGCCCGCAGCAGCTGCTCACCCCAGCACAGCTGGGCGTGGACCGCACCCCGACAGGACCCACCACCGTACTGGTAGTCCAAGGCCCGGAAAACACCAATCGCGGCCTCCAGCCGCTTCACATCGGCCATCCCGATCCGGCCGACAGGCGGCGGGCCACCGCCCGATCCCGAAAGAGGGACTGAAGCAGCAACATCTGCGGTCATAGTCGCCCGCTCCGATCGACACCACCTGGGACAGGTGAGCCATCGGAGTCTGCGACGGCTTCTCACCTCACGACCCAAGAGGGGTAGGTCTTCGCTGGTGTGGGCAAGGTGTCTGTAGTTACTCTGCGCCAGAGATTCCAAGGCCGCTGCTGCGATGCTTCCACATCGCGGCCAATAGTCAAGAACTGTGGATGCAGATTTTTAGGCGACATCTCAGGCTCGACGCGACGGATCACTTTGGCTTGGCATTGATCCGAGTCTCCGAACACGGATTCGATCTTCGAAAATGTCATCGTCTGCGGACGGCTTGGCTCAGCGCAGGCAAGGTTCGTCAGGCGCAAACTTCCAAGAAACGAAGTTCGTCGGTGGGGAAGCGTGGTTCAATACGGTGGAGTTCGCCGGGACGCGAGAGGGCGTCACCCAGCTCAGCGGCTTATCGAGAATCCCTAAGTCGTGGTCGCGGTGGACGCGGTCTCGTTCACCCTGCCGCAGGATCACCTGCTTCCGTGCTGACACGCTCTCCGACCGGGCGGCCAGCATTGTCCGGCTAAGATTCGGGCTCACCGACGACCACCGCGCCCAAAACTCTTGCGTGTGCCATTACCGGGCCATTGAGTACGGTCAACCACAATCAATAGCGGTACCGCATGACACTGCGTGATCATGGATTGAGTCCTCTGCCGGCGCATTGAGCGCAGCCTTGGCTTGTTTTCCGTCGATTGTTGACGTTTGGCACTCGGTCGCCCCTATTGTGCCCTGCGTGCCCCTCGTGGCGGCTGCTCCCGGTCCGTTGAGCGCTGAGGCGGGTTGTCCCGTAGATCAGGGCGGCGCGGGGTAATCGATGTCCCATGCGTTCCTTGAGCTCCCGTAGTGTTGCTCTCGTTTCCGCGGCGAAGGGTTACCGGTGTGTCGCAAGCAGATACAGATGCGGGACTCCGGCTTGTCGGCGCGCCCTTGTCTCAGGATGGTGTGGAAGTTAGTG
>JALZDU010000375.1 GCA_030862405.1 Actinomycetota bacterium
AGCAGCGTGGGGATCTTGCCGAGGCCGAGAGCTGGTACCGGCGCGCCGCCGACGCCAATGACACCGACGCCATGAGCTACCTCGGGGTGCTGCTGCAGCAGCGCAGCGGCCTTACCGCTCGACTAGTGAGGACACCGGCCGGGCCGTGGGGAGCTTGACTCGGACGCTGGTTAGGTGAGATGCATTGCTGTCATCGACAGCAGACAACACGCCCGAAAAGTTGACTGTTAATCACAAAGGTTCAGGTCTACAGAGGACATCTGTCATCTGGGCCTTTATTAGAGCGGGTGACGGGAATCGAACCCGCGTCTAGAGCTTGGGAATCTCACTACCGTGCCAGGTCGTAGCTGCTGAAGTGCGCATAGCCTGTTCCTTGGCGCGCCGTGAGTGACCGCTACTGACCCCTCCTAACAGCACGCGGGGAGCACGACGCTGGTCGTCCTCCCCGGGAAAGTAGGTGGGAGCCAACGTGAGTATCCCGTCGCGTCGGCGGGCTCGTCTTGACCTACTACACCTTTCGGAGCCGACGCGGCGGGATACCCGCGCCCTCGGGAAGTGCCACTCAATGCCGGTTGGCAACGGTCACTGCGTGCTGTGAGGAGGTCACTGCCGACCCAACCTCTCTTCGGGACGGTGCCAGGTCCGGCAAGGCCCACCATGTGTGCGCTTTTCTCGGCCCGTGGTAACCGGACGGGCTCGACCCGCCGACTGCAGCGCCACGATTGGCATGGTTCCGATCGGGGTATCTTCGGATGAGATCGGTGGCGTCCCGAGCACGGGTTCGGGGCACCCTCGATGACGAGGAAGGAGACTGTTGTGAGCTTCGCGGACAAGGCCAGGGTCAAGGCTCAAGAGCTGCGCGGCCGTATCAAGCGGAACACCGGCGAGGTCACCGGCGACAGGCGTCTTGAGGCCGAGGGCAGGACCGATGAGGTAATGGGCAACCTGAAGCAAGCCGGTGAGAAGGTCAAGGACGCATTCCGCGGTCGGGGTACTCGCCGCCGCCGCGGCCAGTACTAGTTAGCTGCTCGACTTACGCATCCAAGGAGACGGTCGGAGGCTGGGCTGATCCAAGCGGCCTCAATAGCAGGCTCAGCCCAGCCTGTATGGTCGCCCACACTTGATGGGCCCCTACCACCTTGAACCTTGAACCGCCCCGGGTTTCGTACCCCCTTTCCGATCTTGGGAAGGATGACGCGATGCCAGGCAGGAGCTACGACAGGCAGACCCGGGTCAAGGCTGTCCGGCTGGTCTGTGATCACGTGGGTGCCTACGCGACCGAGTGGGCGGCGATCAAGGCCGTGTCCGGCCGGTGGGGGATGAGCGCGGAGACGCTGCGCAAGTGGCTTCGTCAGTCTGACGTGGAAGCCGGGGAGGCGGTGGGCGTGACGACGGAGTCGGCGCGCCAGATCCGGGTGCTGAAGCGCAAGAACGCCGAGCTGGAGCGCACGATCGAGATTTTGAAAGAGGCCACGGCTTTCTTCGTGCGGGAGTGCGACCCGCAATGCCGTTGATCTGCGAGTTCATTGCCTCGCGACGGCAGGAGTACGGGGTCACACCGATCTGCCGGGCACTGGGTGTGTTAGGTGTGCAGATCGCCCCGCGCACCTACCGGGCGCATCTGGCCCGGCCGCCGTCGAAGCGGGCGCTGTGGGACGCCGCGATCACCGAGGTGCTGGCCGGGCACTACGAGCCCGACGAGCAGGGGCGGCGGCCACCGGAGTGCCTGTACGGGGCGACGAAGATGTGGGCGTATCTGAACCGAGAGGGCATCGAGGTGGCCCGGTGCACGGTGGAACGACTGATGCGCGCCAACGGGTGGCGCGGCGCCACTCGGGCCCGGAAGGTACGCACCACGGTGGCCGACCCAGCTGCGACGGTTTCGATCTGTTGAGACGGAGTTTGAGACGTGAAGAGGGCGTCTGTGATCCGACGGTCTATTGCGGGCGCCGGTCTGGGTCTGGCTGGTATCTACGCGTACAACGTGGCCCGATATCGGCGCGCCGCGGGTAAGGGATTTGATCTTCCTAATCCGCCTGCTGTGGGCAGTTGCGAGTTCGCCGGTCTGGTCGAGGCCCTCGTGCAAGCTCCCCGTCGGGAAGGCAACCGGCTGACCATCCTACGCAACGGGTGCGAGATCTTCCCTGCCATGTTGGAGGCCATTGGCTCCGCGCGGGAGTGCATCAATTTTTCCACCTACATCTACTGGACGGGAGACATTGCCCCGCAATTCGCCGACGCTTTAGCCGCCAGGGCATCTGAAGGCATCGAGGTCAACGTGCTTCTCGATGCACAGGGCTGTGCCAAGATGGACCGCGGGCTCATTGGGCGCTTGCGGACAGCGGGAGCGACGGTTGTCTGGTTTCGTCCACCCCACTGGTACAACATGCAAAAGCTCAACAAGCGCATGCACCGCCGGCTTCTCATCGTCGACGGCAAGGTCGGCTTCATGGGTGGTGTGGGGATCGCTGAGCAGTGGACTGGAAACGCCGAGGACCCCGAGCATGAGCGGGAGACCCACCTTCGCGTTGAGGGGCCGGCCGTTCGGGAGCTGCAGGGTGGTTTTCTGGAGAACTGGACGGAGGGGACGTCCTCGCTGCTTTCCGCCTCGCATTTCCCGGACCTCGAGGCGTTCGAAGACGGCGTACCGGTCCAGGTGGCTCGGACCGTGGCGACCGACGGGACCAGGGGTCTGGAGGAGATGCTCTGGGCCGCTGTGGTGGGGTCCAAGGAGCGCCTCTGGGTCACGACGGCTTTTTTCGCCCCGCGACGCGCCTTTGTCGACGCGCTGTGTGACACCGCGGGCCGGGGAGTAGACGTCCGCATCCTCACCGGTGGTCCCCACCAGGACAAGCAGCTCGCACGCGAAGCGGGTCACCGCTCCTATGAGAAATTGCTCGAAGCCGGAGTGCGCATCTTCGAATACCAGCAGGCCAAGCTACACGCCAAGGTGATCACCATCGACGGCACCTGGGCAAATGTGGGTTCCAGCAACTTCGAGAACCGCTCATTGTTGCTCAATGATGAGATCAACCTATCCGTGCAGCATGCAAGCGTGGCCGCCGAGCTGGAGCGGCAGTTCTGCGGCGACCTAGAAGTCTCTCAAGAACTGGACCTTCACAGCTGGAGGCGCCGGCCGCTGGCAAAGCGAGCTCGAGAATACGCGCCCGAGTTGATCCGACAGTCACTGTAGGCCGACACCTGGCCGCGACCCGACTGTGGCGCGGCGTGGCGTGGCGAGTCGGTCTCGGTGCTCTGCACGCTCCCGGCCAAGGTCCAACCAGGACCGGGCACCACGGCATCAGCCGAGGAACTCCTTCCAGGGCGGGATCAGCGAGAACACCCCTGGCGTGGCGTGGGCCGAGCTCGACGGCCGCCGCGATCCCGCCGGCGGATACCTGGCAGCTCGTCTTGGACAACGCCGAACCAGACGAACTGGTCGCGGTGGGATACCAAGCCGAGGTCACCTACGGACAGCACGATGTTGCTCAACGAGCCTGGCGATGAGCCGCCGACGCCAATGACACCCGCGCCATGAGCTACCTCAGGGTGCTGCTGCAGCAGCGCAGGGCCTTACCGCTCGACTAGTGAGGACACCGGCCGGGCCGTGGGGAGCTTGACTCGGACGGCTGGCTAGGTCAGATGCATTGCTGTCATCGGACAGCAGACGGCGGCCCAGGGGCAACACTCGACGGAACCGGTGCGTGCATCGTGCGGCTCTGCCCCTGGGCTATCGTGTGGTAGCCCTTGGGGAGGTCGGCGGGATGCCACACCCTGTCCGCCCAGGCCCAACCGCGGCGATTCTTGTGCCGGGCTATCCCGGAGGTCTGCCCGCCCGGCGAGGGCAGTGCTGCATTTGCTATGTAGCGCCGTTGGGAGAACGTCGGCCTGGACTTCGACAGTCGGCTGGCCAGTGGCCTGGAAACGTTGGGTGATGTTGTCAACGCTGGCCGGCGTGGGGCGGCAGATCTCTAGCCGATCTTACCGGGTACGACACTGTGTCGGGTGTAGCTGGGGTGCTGACGGTCGTGGTGGCGGCAACCTCCAGCGCGACGCTGGAATGGTGCGCCGAGCCGGGAGGGGATAGCTTGGTCGAGTTGCCGGGGGTCTTCGCGCACGCCGTTCGGACGTGGCATCTGCGGTAGCCGTTGGGTACGAGATACCCCGGATTGCTGGTTGGTGCTATGTCGTTGCCGTCGTCGCGGCCTTTTGATCCTTCGTGGTTGGTGGAGTTGCAGGCGTTGCTGCTGCAAACCAACACGCTGCACGACTTTCTTGATCGATTTGCCCAGCTGACGGCGCAAACGTTGCCTGAGGGCAGCTCGTGTGGTGTCACCGTGTGTCAGGACTCTCGGGTGGTCACTCTGGCCGCCAGTGATGAGCAGGCCAGGCGGATTGATCAGCTGCAGTACGACCTCGATGAAGGTCCATGCCTGGACACTGTGGCTACTGGAAAGCCCCATTACATCGCCGATACCCTCAGCGAGGCGCGCTGGCCGAGTTTCTGCCCGGCCGCACACGAGCAGGGGGTGCAGTCGTGTCTGGGGCTGCCGCTGAAGGATCCTAGTGGGCTGGTGGGTGGCTACAACTTCTATTCGACTCAGCGTGACGCGTTCGCCGAGGACACTCGTGGGCAGCTGGAATTGTTCGCTGCGAATGCGGCTGGGGCGGTGTCCGTCGCGGTGAAGCTGGCCGATCAGATCCAAATGTCAGACGATCTGCATGGGGCGTTGGCCTCGCGTGCGGTCATTGATCAAGCCACGGGGATCATCATGGCCCAGCAGCGCTGCAGCGCCGCGGCCGCCTTCGACGTCCTTCGGCGGGCCTCACAAAACCGCAATATCAAGCTCCGCGAGCTGGCGGCTGAGCTCGTCAGTAACGTCGGCGGTAAGCCACCAGAGCCGGGCCCTTTCCAACCCCGCCGCCCCTGACCACAGATCCTGCCTTCCGAGCTGTCGGCGACGTCGGGTTTACGCTGCTCACTTCGCTACCGCCTCAGCCACCGTGGCTGGGCGAGATACCAGCTGGTCGGCCAAGGTGACCTGCAGTGCACGCAGCGTGGACAATCCCGTGTTCGCGTCGCCTGCGGCGGTCGCGCACTGGTCGATCACCGCGCCCGCCAGACCGACCCGCCCGAGCAGGCCGACAGGCCGCGCGCAGCGCATGACCAGCTCCGCTACACCGACGAGCGACTCCCGGTCTGGGATACCCGCGCCAAGGTGTTCACCGACCCCGACACCGGTACGCCGCTACCTGCCTGGGAGCAGGCCTGTGGCCAGCTGACGAACCCACCCACGTCGTCCGCTTCGGCACCCAAGTGCACGTCAAAGGCATCCTGGGCGGCACCGGAGAAACGGGCCGTCTCTAAAGTGATTCTCAACTCAAAACATCGCCGAAGGCAGTCGATTTGTTACAGCGGGAGGCTTGATCATTCATCGCTGTCAGGACTGCTATGACTAGTGCGATGGATTGGTTGCTCAGTAAACATCTACATACCCTGCAATCACGCAGGCGAGGTGCTCAGTTCGTTTAACACCGCCAAGGGACGCTGGAAGGCTTCTTCCGGAGGGCCGAGGCGGTAGACGGCGCGAATTTTGATCGACGCCGCGAGGGGCCGCTTCGTGGCTGGTCGATCAGTCGAACTCGCCGGTGCGCACTCCAGCGGTGAACGCGGCCTACTCAGCGGCGGTGATCACCGCATCCAGCAGACCCGCCAGTGAGTCAGCGAGTGGATGGTTTCCAGTCAGAAGGCCGGCCGCGTTGGTGGATCGGATAGGTCTCGCAGCCGTCCTCGGTGCAATAGGTCATCTCTCCCGCGGCCTGCTGCCCAGCTGGTGCCGCCGGTGGTGGTGCCATCGGTGGTGGTGCCATCGGTGGCGGTGCCGCCGGCGGCGGAGGTTCCGGCGCCGGCAGGGGCGCTGGTGGTGGTTCCGGTGCCGGTGGCGGCTTCGGAGTGGTTACCGCTGGCCGCACTGGCCGTAACTTCGAGGGCTCTGCTCTGGCTGGCTGCGGCACCGGGGATACTGGTGCTGGCGGAGTGTCTGACACGCACAACAGTTCCGATGGCGGCAGGTGCTTGCCCGGTGGGCAGGGCAGTGTGCACAGCCCCTTGGACCCGATGGCTTGACCAGGCGGGCACGACTGCTCGATCTCGACACCGGCTGGCGGTGGTGTCGGAATGGGCAGTGGCGTCGTCGGTGCTGCGGCCGCCATTCCACCAACCAGCGCCAGCAGCAACACCCGGTAACTCACGACGGTGCTCGACCCTAGCTCTGTCGTCAGCGGTGGCCGTGGCCGTGGCCGCCGTGGTGGCCGCGGTAGTCGCGGTAGTCGCGGTGGCAGTAGCCCTGCCACTCGTGCCGCCAGCGGTTCCACTCCCAGTGGCAGTGCCAGTTGTGCCCGTGGTCCGGCCTGGCAGTCACCGAGGACACCGCCGCAGGCGAGCGCTCAGCGGCCAGCGCTGGTGCTCCGGTGAGCAGCAGGGCTGACCCTGCCAGCAAGATTGCCATCAGGCTGTTCGTGATCAAACGATGCATGTCCGCTTCCCGGCAGTTGGTGAGTCTCTCAAGAGCTATCGCGCCATCAGCACAACGAGTTACATACAGCGAAGGATCGGTTACGCGCCGCTGTACGCGACTTCCGGGCCTGCCTCGGCAGCTTCATGAGGGCACGGGAAGACGGCCAGTAACACGACTGCACCCTCGATGACGTCCCGGACCTGCCCGCTCGGCCCGTCGAGCAGCTAGTCGCCGCTGCCGCGGAGGCCAATGCCCATCTTGATGCAGCGCGGTTCTCACTGGCCGGCCGAGACCTGGG
>JALZDU010000390.1 GCA_030862405.1 Actinomycetota bacterium
GCCATGGCCAACCAGTCGGTGAGTCGGGTGTTGGGGTGCGCACCGGCCGACCGGATCGCCGCCGACAAGGCCGCGATGCTCACCTTGCCCTCGGTCGCTTCGATGACCGGGTGGCGGGCGGCGACACGGCTGGCGCGCGATCACTACATCCGGCTGAATTCCAACGACCACTCGGTGGACCCCGCCGTGATCGGTGATCCGCCGATGCAACAGTGCCGCGCTGGGCGGGTCGTTGGTATCGCAACTGGTCGCGTGGAGCGGGTCATTAGCCAGGCCGAGACTGTTTGGTCAAGGGCCTCGACGTCGGTGGTCTGCAACGTGCGGCGGATCGGGTTGGTGGCGCTGAGTCGAGGGTAGATACGGACTGTGTCGAGGCGAGCCGCGATCAGCTGGCGGCGCTGTGCGTGCCATCGGATGCTCGGCTACGCTGGGTATCGCAAGGGCAAAGTCTTGTGTTGGCGGACGACCTGAGCGATCAGCAGATCGGTGAATTCTTCCGCGGCGCCGGTGTCGAATTGCTCGTAACGATAACGGGTGACCAGCGCAAGTCGCTGTCCGCTGGTGGCAACGCCGATAGCGACACTGCAGGTCGGATCGCACGGTGGGGAAAACCACAGCTCGGATGGTCCAGAGTCTGGCCTGGTAGTGAAGGTGGGTGACTCGGGAATGCGGCCCAGGTTTGACAGCATGGCGGTGTCGACGAACCGATCACCGGTCAGGTGTATCAGCTTAGCCACCGCGCGCTTGACCGCCAGCGGTGCTCTCTTGGTGGCTTCAAGGAGGTCATACAAGCCGTAGGCACGCTCGTTTCGCCTTCTCCGATAGGTTTGCCGGGCTACAGCCGCAGTCGCGGTTGCCAGATTGACTCGATCATCCGGGACAGTGGAAACGCTGACCATCGACGTGAGGTTGCTCACGACGTCCCACAAGCGATCAGCGGGACGGACATTGACTGGCATCTGGACCCCGACCCGACCAGTTGAGACGCCGTGCTTGGTGTTCCAGGACTGCACAGTGAGGTGCAGCGCGGCGAGCAGGACGTCGTTGACTGTCGTGCCTGGGGCCCGCTGCATGAGCCCCGGCGTTGTGATCCGGCTGAGGTCGAGGGTACGGAAGACGAATCCGAAACCGTCGCGGTCGGTGCCGCCAACAACCGCGATCCGACTCGGCGGATTGAGCGCCTCGCGTATTCGCCGTAGCCCTTCCAGCCGCCGCGCCCACTTCTCGGTCCGGGTCTTCGGGGCCACAAACGCGCCCAGCTCCCGGCCCTTGGCCAGAGATAACGGGTCCGGTGGGTCCGGCTCGTCCCGGTAGACCCGGTTGATGGTCTGCATCAGGCGTAGCGCACCGACTCCATCGGCGACGAGGTGGCTGGCCGACAGCAGTATCAGATCACCGCCGGGCCGCCGGGCCAGGACCACCCGAAACCCTGGAGTGGTGTCCAGGGCGATAGGCGGGCTATACAGCTCGGTCCGCAGCCGGTCCAGCGCGGCGCTGTCAGGACACTCCACCACCCGCAGGGGATCCAAATCCACCTCATCGGCAAAGTCCCACCGGTAAGAGGTCTCGCCCTGCGGTGACCGTGTGAGTCGAGCGCGGACCAGCGGGTGACGTTGACAGCAGGACAGCACCGCCTGCCGCAGCCGGGCCTCGTCCAGATGATGGTCAGCGCCCAGCTCGAACTGAACGTTCCACGACGCACGGGTCTCCTGCAGCAGCAACAGCGATTCATCCAACATGGTCAACGGCAGCGACGACTCGCCATCGCGACGCCCAGCGGCCCAGACGTCGCCCGGATCCAGCACGGTAGTCGCGGCTCTGCTGGTAGGTGCGTGCGCGGCGGCGGACCTCGTCCCCACGTCATAGATCATTTTATTAGGCCTTCGCGGTCTTAATTCCGATGGTCAATGACTCTCCTTAGTCCCGGCCACTCGTCTGGCGTGGAGACGTTCGCAGCCGGTGGCATCGCGGATCAGGTCATCGCCGGAAGGTGGGCTATGTCACGCATCAGACATGCCCCTGCTACATCGCGAACTGCGGCGGCGGACGAGGTCAGTGCTACGACAACTCAACCCAACTCAAACCCGAGCCTGGGTGCCTGGCGCACCTCCCCGGATTGGGATGGCCCTGCCTGGCCAATCCCGGCTGTCTGACCCATTTCGGGGCAACACGTCATGGATGGCCCACGGCTGCGCTGGTGTGGCGGCGACTTCGGGGGTGGGGGAAGCTGTGGGGGTGGTGCGGCTCGTGACCCTGCCTGCCCCGCCGTCGCCTGATCTGGTCTAGGCGGGGTCGCGCCGGCCTGGAGAGCGCACGGTCACCCAGAGCTGCGGACGGGTCTGTCGGCGCGGGGGGTGAGGAACATGCTCGGCTCAGCCCGCCGGTTCCTGCTGCTGGCGGCGGTGTTGGTGGTTTGCGTGAGCTGCACCGGTGCGCCCTCGACGAGGGTCGGGCCGACATCCCCCGCGTCGACGACTAGCACCGCCGGTCCTGCGGCTGCGCTGCCGTTCGGCGACCCGGCTGCGACGTTGCTGCCTGCGGCCGATCGCGCCGCGCTGCAGTTGGTCTTGGACACCGCCGTCGCGGTCTTCAAGCGCGATCCGAACTCGTCGGCCGGAACACGCGGAATCACCGCAACCATCATCACCCCTCGGGGTCACTGGTCGGGCGCGGCCGGAACCGGCGGGGATGGCACACCCCTGCGGGCTGAGGCGATGATGAACATCGCCAGCATCACCAAAACCTTCACCGCCGCCGAGGTCGTCTCCCTCGCCCAGCGCGGACTCGTCGACCTTGATGCGCCCGCCTCGCAGTACCTGGACCATCCTCTGCTGGCCCAGCAACCCACCGTCCGCCAGTTGCTGTCCATGCGCAGCGGCGTGCCAGAACACACCAATGACACGTTCTTCGCCGCGGTGACGGCCACGCCGTCGAAATCCTGGACAGCCACCAAAGCGCTGGCCTACGCGACCGGGCCACCGATGCCCCCCGGCACCGAATTCGCCTACACCAACTCGAACTACCTGCTACTCGGACTGCTCATCGAGAAGGTCACGACCACGACCTACGCCGACGCGCTGCGCCGCGATCTACTGCAGCAGCCGAACCTGCAGCGGGTGGCTGTCCAGGACAGCGAGGCGCCCACTGCACCCCTCGGCGCCCCCGCCCTGGACGTCGCAACCCTGCCCACTGACCCGTATCTGCCCACCCGGTCGCTTGCCTCCGCCGCCGGCGCAGCAGGCGGGATCGCCGCAGACGCGGCATCGGTCGCGCGCTGGGGTTACGACCTCTATGGCGGCCGGTTGCTCTCGCCCAACGCGGTGCACCAAATGACCACGGCCGGACCAGACGGCTACGGGCTCGGCACCGCGGTCGAATCACTGTCCAACCTGCCCTGGACCGGCATCGGTCACACCGGCGGAATCCCCGGCTACTCCACCGCGCTGATCGTCGTACCGGAACACCAGACCGCGGTCTGTGTCCTGCTCCCGCACCACAGCGACGCCCACTACATCGCGCGCATGCTGCTCATGGTGCCGCTCACTGAGTGAACTCAAAGTGGCACAGCTTTAGTGTCGATCTTCTTGTGCAACGAACGGCTGGAGGTGCAGATCACTGCTCCGGTGGGCTCACATCTCAGGCGAGGTAACCCAGAAACGTCCGCTTCTGCCGCTGTGCGCGCGGGTGCAGGCCGTGCTGAGCGATCCGTAAGCGGATCGGTGAGCGTCCAGCAGGGGCTTCCAGAATCAGATGCCGAAAACCATCAGATATGACTTGATGCGGTAGATCAGTCCAGGCCTAGGGTGGCGGGATCAGCTGGCTTTGGAAACTAGCCGTGGAACGCGCGCGGGGGGTCATCAACGGCTTCTAGCAGTGGCACGACGCTGGTCGCGGCCGCACGTCATCGACGAGGTGCCAGTGGGTGTTGCTGTCGGGGCCAGTACAGCCGCCATCTCCCAGCGCTGTGACGCAGTCGCGCGAGGGGACGTGCGGTCCATTGCGGGCCGAACGGTGTGTCGGGGCCGTCCCAGGGCACCCGGCGTTCCACCAGGATCACGTCGTGGCCACGGATCTCGTGCTCCAGGCGTACCTGATGCTGTGCATGCTCAGGGATCCGCTGCCAACACCAGCGATGGACGCAGGTGAGGTCGATATCAGGGAAATCAATGGCCACCCGGCCAGGCTATCGGTCAACATCGGTCAGGTGGCGACGTAACCGCGCCCAGGGCCGCCGTCAACTGATTGGTATTCCCCCACGGCAAGGATCAATCAAGGGACAACCACACCGCCGTGCCCTGGGGTGACGGCGTCGGGCCAGCCTGCTCATCGTGCTGGCCCGCCAAATCGACAGGCATCTGCAGGTGCGAAATCCGGACTACCCCACTACCAGGAGTTTGTGTTGGTTGAGGACGTGTGCGTAGTGGTCGAGTCCCCCTCGGACTTGAACCGCCACAACTGGTTACCTCGCGTGAGCCTCCACCCTCTGCGGTATCTCAGAAACTTCGGCTTATCCAACCTCCCTGTCCAGACCTGTGTGGGCGGGCCATGGCGTGCTCGATGCGCCAAACGTCCATGGCGGTCTGCGCGGCGGCCGGGTTCGTGAATGGGCCGCGTGGGGTCGAGCGGCTGGTGGCCCGTGGAATCAATCGTGGAATCAACTAGGGGACACGGTGGCCTCTGTAGACACTGGAGGCCCTTCAAAAGCCCAGGTAGAGCACCAGCGACACCACAGTAGATGGCGAGACCCGGCCTCCGGAGGCGGGAGCGCAGGTTCGAATCCTGCCGGGGGCACTCTCTGACCGGCAATATCACTGTGAGTGAACTAGCTTTTGGTCCGATTTCGGGGGGCGGTGCTCATCGGCTACTCGGCAACACTGAGGTGACAGCACGGGCCGCAGTCAGCACGTCTCCGCTGCTCAAGCCGGTTGTGCTGGTCATTCCTGAAGGAGCGTGACGGTCTGCAACGAAGCCAACGATCTCGCTGCCGGCCGCAGCGCCCAATCCTCAGCACTCTAAGTACGGTAGCCGTGCAAGGGTTCGTGCAATAACTGCGCGCTCCGTGCCATCGGCGCGCAGGCAACACTCACTGAGCACGATCCTGCTCCACGAAGATCAATTGTCTTACCTGAATGCTTACGCTGCGGGGGCTCCAATCCCGCCACCCCGACAGCTTGAAATACCAGATCAGCGGTTGCCGTCGTCAGGTTGTTCGGTCGTTTTCGGATCTTGTTGTCTCTATCGCGGAATACCATCTATACGTTCGGCGAGACGAAGTAGCTGCCATGGCGAATAAAGAACTCCGCTCGTTCTTGTCGCTGAGCTCCGCGAGTTTGGTGATTCCCTCGAAGTATGCCTCGCGGGGTGCTCTGGGTATGAGCAGCATCAACATGGACGCGGGCTCACCGGATTCGTTGCGGAAGGCGTGCAGCCCACCGACAGGGACGTACAGGTAGTCCCCAGCGGTCGCGTCGATCCAGCGCCCACCGTCAAAGAGCCACATCGTAGCCTTCAACCTAAACCACCTTGAGGGCAAGAAGTCCGTGATTAACAGAGCCGGCCCGTCCGCAGCGTGCGCACGACAAAGGTTCGAACCTGGAACTGTTCAGTCCAGCATCAGCAGACACCGATCAAGATAGGTCCTCTGCCGTTGCGGGTAATCAGGCAGAATTTGCAGTCCAAGGCCCGGTAGCGGGTAGTAAAGCGGTCCCGAGTCTTGACCATGTCGGCAACAGAGAAACGATATGACATAGGCGAACACCACCTGAGCGCAGCACCCGCATGCCACGCCATCTGACAACCTTGCTCTTACTGTAAGAGACGATGGGGTCGAGCCGTCGACCTTCCAACTTTCAGGACCCGGGATAACCACGATCCGCGAAGGCGGAAGCCTCTCGGCGCCAATCCGGTGGGCTCGAATATAGGATTCTGGGTTTACCTGTGGGTTTGCGGTGTCCGTTTCGGCCATGCGAGGATCGGCCCACCCGACCTGGTCGCACCTACCCGCCGACAAGCCACGCAGCAGACCCCCCGGATGCCCGGTTGTCATGGTTCTCCGAGGGGCCTCTGGGGTTGTTCACCCGCAGTAACACGGCGTGGATCGGCACTGACGCGGGCGTAGGCTCGGATCGTCCGGAGACGGCAACAGAAGGCACCCATCGTGGCCGGGTCGCTGAGGCAGGATCTGCGGGAACGGATGGGGTCCTCGGGGCCAGTGCCGTTCCGCGACTTCATGCAGGCCGCGCTCTACCACCCCAGCGACGGTTACTACGCGACCCGCGTCCCTGGTCACGGGAGCCACTATCGGACGTCTCCGTCCCTTACCCCCTGGTTCGGCCGCCTCGTCGCCCGCGAGTTCCGACGGATGTGGCAGGCGCTCGGCGGCCCCGATCCCTTCTGGGTCGTGGAGATCGGAGGTGGCCAGGGCGATCTGGCCGCCGATGCGATGGGAGAAGCCCACTCGATGGGCGTGCCCGTGCGGTGGCGGTTCATAGAACGCTTCGACCGCGTCCGGGGCTGGCAGCGCCGGCGCCTCGGGCCGGCAGCCGGATCGGCCGAGTGGTCGATGGATCTCTCGAGTCCGCCGGTGGTTGGCTGCGTGTTCGCCAACGAGGTACTCGACAACTTCCCCGTGCACGTCCTTGCGGTGACCGAGACCGCAAGCGTCCAGGAGGTTTATGTCGACGTCGACGGTGAGAATTTCGTCGAACGGCTGGGCGCGCTCTCGGACGTGACTCTCACCGAACCCGCCCGCGCAGCAGCCGCCCACCTCGCCCCAGGAGCCCGCTTCGAGATCTCCTCCGGGGTCGAGACCTGGTGTCGGGATGCCTCACGGGCGCTCACCCGCGGCTACCTGCTCCTCATCGACTACGGCGGTCTTGAGCCCGACATCTGGCTCGACCATCCCGATGGCACAGTTGCCACCTACGGGCGGGAGGAGGCGACACCATCACCGTTGGACGAGCCGGGCAGCAAGGACATCACCGCCGAGGTGAACTTCTCGGCGGTTGCCCGCGCCGCCCACAGCGCCGGCTTCCGTCCTGAACCCGTCACCACCCAAGGCAGTTGGCTATTGACCCTCGGCATCGCCCAGGTGGCAGAGGAGATCGAGACAGCCGCGCTCATGGCGGCGTTGGAGGGACTGGTACAGGAGGCGACGGTCCTCCAAGGTGAGCTCGGACGACTGATGGAGCTCGGGGACACCGGGGGGCTCGGGAGCCTTCTCGTGCTCCGGGCGGCCAAGGACGCACCACGCCTTTGCCGACGCACGCCACCCGGTGATCCAGCCGCATCAGAAATCGGCTGACACGTCACCCATTAGAGGTTTCCTCAGCGCGCTTCCCCACCAACATCGCCAACGCCCTTCAGACCGGCACCGCATTATCGAGCCCCTAGGGCAACCGACGGTGGACCACAGAGGCCGGATGCAACACAACGGACACGACGGCGGTGATCGTCGCGCGTGCAAGGGTTCGTGCAATGAACCCCGAGACACCACGGCCACTCATGACACGCTAAGCACGAAAACGAAACGAGGAAGCATCAGAGCCACGCATGATCGGGGTTGTACCGGCCTCCGGAGGCCGGAGCGTAGGTTCAAGTCCTGCCGGGGGCACCACGTCTGACTGGCTAATATAACTGTGAGTAGATCAGCTTTTACCCTGATGCGCTGGGGCGGTGCTCATGCTCTACTCCGCCACACTGCGGTGGCAATTCGGGACGCCAGCCGGTTTCCAGAGGTGACCCTCCGCCGAGGATCGCCCCACTGAAGGGCCTTCATCAAAGGTCGAGCGCGCTCACGCTGATGTGGAACCGGCCCGCTCAGTTCTTCAAGTGTGATCACTCGCGCAAGGGTTTGTGCAATGAACTACGGGAGACCGGGAGATGGGGTGCCAGTCCCCACGCACGGTCAGCGGCATGAGTGGATGTTCGGCATGCGGGATGTTCCGCTGCCGGCCCACGTCACCAGGGCTGGGTCAGTGGGAGCGTGATTTCTGGACGGGTTGTGTGCAGTTAGGTGGACTTGTAGCCGGCGTTCGGGGGCGTGTCCGCGGGGTGTTGGTCATGTTCGGCACAATTGTCTGATCTCAGGCTACTTTTGGGTGTCGGTTCCGACGGGCTAGTTCGATGCCGACCTTTCCACCGATCCGCAGTGCCATTCGGCGGGTAGGTTCCACGGTGAAGCCGGCTGCGGTGATCCGCTGTGAGACGGCGTGGCCGAGGTTGTCGCGCAGCTGTTC
>JALZDU010000256.1 GCA_030862405.1 Actinomycetota bacterium
GCGCTGCCACCAGCCGGGATGCCTCGTCCTGGGCCGAGTGCACCGCCTGAAGCAACGCGGCGCGAGCGCTGGCCAAATCAGTAACGACCGATGGGAGCGCAGGTGCGGGCGGAGCTGATGGGCCGACGCTGCTGGGCACCGTCGCCGGCCGCACTCGGTGCAGCTCGGCGCGAAGTGTGATCGCGTGCGCCATTCGATCTGCGGCGAGTGCCGTCGCCGCCGTGACCAAGGCCTGACCGTCCGCCTGATTTGCGATCTCGGCTGCCCTCTGGGCCACTGCCCGTGCCAGGACCGAGTCAGTCTCGGCGCGCCGGGCTGGTTGCTCCAGCGGGTCCGGTTCCTCGGGCGCCGCCGGTGTTGATCCGGTGCACCCGGCCAGCACGGTTGGACCGGCGACGAGCAGCACGGCCCCGGCGCCCAGCATGCGGCGCCGGCTGTGGCGAGGTCCGGGCATGATTGGTCATCCTGCCAGCCTCCCGATCCGCCGGTGCGCAGTACCGTGATCCATTTGGCGCAGATAGCTCCCGCAACGCGATACCCTGGGTGATCCCGACCGGGGCGCGCCCCCGCGCTGGTCGTCGCCCGCATCGCCACATCGACAGACAGACGGTTACATCCAGGCAGGAGGCCATGGTGACCACTGGACCCGCGAACTCCGACTCAGCGATCGAGTCGGTGGTGCGCGACGCGGTGGTCGGCACCGGGTTCGAGCTTGAGGATCTGGAGGAGGTACGCGCAGGCCAGCGCTGGCTGGTTCGCGTGATCATCGATTCAGACGCGGGCGTCGGGCTGGACGACATCGCCACGGTCAGCCGTGCGGTGTCCCAGGCGCTGGACGGCTGCGATGAGCTGCTCGGGGGGCCTTACACCCTTGAGGTGACCTCGCCAGGTGTGGATCGGCCACTGACCCAGCCGCGGCACTGGCGGCGCAACCGGCTGCGGCTGGTCCGGGTCGTGCCGGCAGAGGGTGCGGAGCTGGTCGGTCGGATCGGGGACTGCGACGACGAGGGCGTCACGCTGCTGGTGTCAGGAGACCTTCGCCGAGTGCGCTATGCGCAGCTGCGCCGCGCGGTGGTGGAAGTGGAATTCCGCCCGCCGCCCGCCGCCGAGCTCGCTGCGCTGGACGGCGCGAGACGGCAGGATTTGGAGGAACGGTGAACGTCGACATCGCCGCGCTGCGCGCCATCGAACGGGATAAGGACATCTCCTTCGAGACGGTGCTCGAAGCCATTGAGACAGCATTGCTCACCGCGTACAAGCACACCGACGGTCACCAACCGCACGTACGGATCGATGTCGACCGTAAGACCGGCCTGGTCCGGGTGCTGGCGCAGGAGCTCAATGACGACGGGAGTGTCCGCCACGAGTGGGATGACACCCCCGAGGGATTCGGCCGGATCGCAGCTACCACGGCCCGCCAGGTAATCCTGCAGCGGCTGCGCGACGCCGAGCACGAACGCACCTTTGGCGAGTTCTCAGCCAAGGAGGGTGAGATCGTCGCCGGCGTCGTGCAGCGCGACGCCAGGGCGAACGCCCGTGGTGTGGTAGTGGTCAAGATCGGCGATATCGAGGGCGTGATCCCACCGGTGGAGCAGGCGCCGAGGGAGACCTACCGGCACGGCGAGCGGATCAAGTGCTACGTGGTAGGCGTGTCCCGGGGATTACGCGGGCCGCAAATTACGTTATCCCGTACGCATCCCAACCTGGTCCGCCGGTTGTTCGCCCTGGAAGTTCCAGAGATCGCCGACGGCACCGTGGAGATTCCCGCGGTGGCCAGGGAAGCTGGGCACCGGTCCAAGATCGCCGTGCGATCGACCGTCCAGGGAGTCAACGGCAAGGGCGCGTGTATCGGGCCGATGGGCCAGCGGGTCCGCAACGTGATGAGCGAGTTGGGCGGCGAGAAAATCGACATCATTGATCATTCGGACGATCCAGCGACGTTCGTGGGCAACGCCCTTTCTCCGGCGAAGGTGATCTCTGTGCAGGTCATCGACGCCCGAGCCAAGACCGCCCGGGTTGTCGTCCCCGATTTCCAGCTGTCGCTGGCGATCGGTAAGGAAGGCCAGAACGCCCGGCTGGCCGCCCGGCTGACCGGGTGGAAGATCGACATTCGGAGCGACGCGGAGCCGGTGGTGTCCCCCACAGCCCGCGTCCAGCACCCGGCGCCGCACACCGAGGTGCCGGTGACCAATGCCGGTTCTCCACCAGCCGCCGGTGCGCGCTAGAATTGTGATGGCCCGCCGTCGGGGGACGGTCTACGCCTGCCCGGACGACATCCGGCACCGCCGCCGTGAGCGGCCCGCCGAGCCTATCCGGACCTGCGTAGGTTGCCGGACCAGGGCGGCGGCTTCAGGATTGCTGCGCGTGGTGGCGGTGGACGAGACTCTGGTCCCGGACCCGCGGCGTCGGCATCCCGGTCGGGGCGCGTGGGTGCACCCCGACATGGAGTGTCTGCGTCTCGCCGAGCGGCGCCGGGCTTTCCCGCGAGCGTTAGGCGTGGGAACGCTCGACACCGCCGCGGTGCACGCCTACCTCACTCAGCCGTCCGGAAACGCCATCGGTCCTCGGTTCGCCGGGGGCACACCCGACTCCCGGAATCACCCGGGCGCCCGGTCAACGTAGAGAGCAGGTCGATCCGACATGTACCCGCAGCCGTGAAGCTCTGACAGCGATGGACATGCGTTAGTACGGGGTCGAGCGGGATTGCCGCCGGCTCCATCAGTGAGGAGAGCAGTGGCAGGCAAGGCCCGCGTGCACGAGCTGGCGAAAGAGCTCGGTGTCACAAGCAAAGAAGTTCTCAAGAAACTCGCCGACCT
>JALZDU010000406.1 GCA_030862405.1 Actinomycetota bacterium
CCCACGCACCCACGCACCCACACACGGAGGCATCCATGCAGACCAGGACCGATGAGATCGCCGACGGCATCTACCGGCTCTGCACCTACCTGCCCGACGTGGCGGCGCCGGCCGGCTTCACGGTCAACCAGTTCCTCATCGACGCCGAGCAACCGCTGCTCTACCACTGCGGCATGCGCTCGCTGTTTTCGCTGGTGTCCGTGGCGGTGGAACGAGTGGTGCCGCTTGAACGGCTGCGGTGGATCGGGTTCGCGCACCTGGAGTCCGACGAGTCCGGGTCGATGAACCAGTGGCTGGCGGCCGCCCCGAACGCCCAGATCATTCATGGCGCGCTGGGCTGCGAAGTGTCGATCAACGACCTGGCCGATCGGCCGCCGCGGGCGCTCCCGAGGGCGAGGTGATCGACCTCGGTGGCAAGCGGGTCCGCCACCTCGACACCCCGCACACACCCCATGGCTGGGACTCCCGGGCGCTGTTCGAGGAGACGACCCGCACGCTGCTGTGCGGGGATGTGCTCAGCCAGGTCGGCAACGGATCAGCGGTGACAGAAAGCGACATCCTGGAACCCGCGATCGCAATGGAGGAAGCCTTTGGCTCCACCTCCCTGGGTCCGCACACTGCCCCGGCCCTGCGCCGCCTCGCCGACCTCGATCCGCAGATCCTTGCGATCATGCACGGTTCGTCTTATGCCGGGGACGGTGCCGGCGTCCTGCATTCCGTCGCCGATTACTACGACCAGCGGCTGCGCGCCGCACTCGCCTAAAAGGAGCACTGCCATGGCCGCGATTCCGGAACTTGCCGCCACCCATCACGCCGCGATCACTGTCACTGATCTGGACGCCAGCATCGCCTGGTACGAGCAGGTGTTCGGATTCACCAAGTTCATGGAGGGCCCACACCCCGGGGGCTACGCGGTTCTGCTCATCGAGCCCAGGTCGCAGGTGATCCTCGCCGTGCACCGACACGATGCCAACTCCGGTGAGCGATTCTCCGAGACCCGCACCGGCCTGGATCACGTCGGTTGGTCGGTGCCCCGCCGCGAGGACCTCGACGCGTGGCAGGCTCGGCTGGAGTCGCTTGGCGTCACGTTCACGCCGGTCGTTGACGTCGAGGAGCAGGGTATGACCTTCTCCGTCATCGTGCTGCGCGATCCCGACAACATCCAGCTCGAGCTGTGCTGGGCGCCGGCACGGTAAGTGGTGCGGCCCGCGGTCATCGTGTTCGCGGAACGCGCCCCTCCGCGGGCTCGAGGTCGAACGGCTTGTGCGGCTCAGCCTGGTACCAGTAGGCCACCGAGGAGAGGTCGTCGCTGCGTTTGTTCGCATGGCCGTGTTCGATGCTGACCCGGATCGATCGCTCGAATGGTATGGGATCTTCGATGTGGAAGCGGTACAGGCTGATCTGCCCGCTCCAGTTGTCGCCCCCAGGTAGCGTGATGCCGTGGTACGGCGCGTGGTAGGTCTGCGTCGGGCACCATGCGGTGTTGAAATAGTCTTCGGTGCCGGTGCCGTGTAGCGTCGGCGGCCACTTGTCGCCGTCAATGAAAATCATGTCGTCGCCTTCGCCGTACCAGTTCCACTCGTTGGTGTCGCGAAGGTTGTGGATGTTGAGCACGCAACCGACATAGTGCCCGCGGCCGGTCGCGTCCAGGATGGTGTAGTTGGATTCCCCGTCGAGGTTTACTCCGGTGAGCAGGAAATCGGCGTTGCTTTCCGACGCCTGGTCAATGCCAGGGCAGGGATTGCTGCGCCGCCACTGGGCGTGGAAACGCCCAATGCCGTCTTCGAGCTCGTCGATCTCCTCATAGTCGATGTAGTAGTAGAAGAACACCTGCTCGTCGGTCAGCTCGCTGGTGATTTCCAGCCGTGCACCCGCGCCGAATGGCATGTGAAAAAAGCAGTTGAAGCCCTTGCCGTCCTCCGGGCTCATCTGCAGCGGAGCGGAGACGAAGTTCGCGGTGCGGCCGTGCCCGATCCCGAAGAAATCACCGAGGGGTACGGCGATGCTGGGGTGCTCTTCGCCGTCCCAGTATGCGCGAAGCACGAGCCTTCGCAGGTAGTCGGGCTGGCGCATCCACGGGTCGCGCAGCATCCGTTCGTTGGCGACGGTCACCCAGATGTGGTTGATGGTGCCGGCTGCATCGATGTCCGCCAGCGTGGCGGTCTGCCCTGGCTGAAGGGTGATGCGGTCGTCGTTACCACCCGTGCGGTCCCAGCTGGACGCCCGGCGCCGGCGGGTGCTGCGTAGTCGCGGTAGGTCTCTTAGGCTTGAACCGTAGGAACCGTAGTTGACGGTCATGCCATCCCTCCGGTCTCCGCAGCGGCGCGCTCAGCCGGCAGGATCGGGCTGCCGTTACGAAACGCCGTTTCCAGCGATTCCAAGCTGCGTTCCTTGGTTTCCGGCACCATCCACCACACGACCGGGAAGAGCACAACGCCGATCACGGCAAAGACGATGAAGGCGCTACCTATGCCCGCGAATGCGACGAAGCTCGGGAACGTCAGTGAAATGACGAAGGCGGCTAGCCAGTTGAACAAGGTCGCGATGGCCATTGCCACACCACGGATGGCGAGCGGGAAGATCTCGGCCAGCAGCACCCACAACACCGGGCCCCAAGTCGCCGAGAAGGTGTTGGTGAACACCACGAACGCCGCTGCCGCGATGACAAACAGCGCGGTCGAGTTGACCGGGAGGATCAGCACGGCCGCACCGACGGCGAAC
>JALZDU010000417.1 GCA_030862405.1 Actinomycetota bacterium
CGATTACTGTCGCGGGGCGGCCGTTTGCTATCGTCCTCAGGTCGTTACGCTGATGTTGATCGCGAGACGGCACAGGTTATCGCCAGCGCAGCTGGCGGCAGTTCAATTGCCGGCGCAGCCGGCGGCACCCTCCTGCCGCGGAGAGTCCGTGGCCGACCAGTCCACAGGAGGTCAGTGGTCTTCATGCGTCATTACGAAATGATGGTCATCCTCGATCCGCAGCTCGATGAGCGCACCGTTGCGCCATCGCTGGAGCAGTTCCTCGGCGTCGTGCGGACACAGGGCGGCAGCGTTGACAAAGTCGAGGTCTGGGGCAAGCGCAGACTGTCCTTCGAGATCAACAAGCGCACGGAGGGCATTTACGCGGTGGTCGACATCTCCTGCACCCCCGCTACCGTGGCCGAGCTCGACCGGCAGCTCTCACTGAGCGAGACGATCCTGCGCACCAAGGTGCTGCGGCGCGAGACCGGGAAGAAGGGCTGACGTGGCTGGTGAAACTGTCATCACGGTGATCGGCAATCTGACCGCCGATCCGGAGCTGCGGTTCACCCCGTCCGGCGCGGCGGTAGCGAACTTCACAGTGGCGTCCACCCCACGTACTTTCGACCGGCAGACCGGCGAGTGGAAAGACGGTGAAGCACTCTTCCTACGTTGCAACATCTGGCGGCAAGCCGCGGAAAATACCGCCGAGTCGCTCACCCGTGGCATGCGTGTGATCGTCAGCGGGCGGCTGCGCCAGCGCTCGTTCGAAACTCGCGAGGGCGAGAAGCGCACCGTCGTCGAGATGGAGGTCGATGAGGTCGGCCCCTCGCTGCGCTATGCGACCGCCAAGGTCAACAAGGTGACCCGTCAGGGTGGCCCGTCGGGTAGCGGCGGCTATGGCTCGTCCGGGTCGCCAGCCGACGATCCGTGGAGCTCGGCACCCCAGGTCGGTGCGCCGGCCGGATCTGGCGGCGGCGCCGCTGGTTTCGACGACGAGCCCCCGTTCTGATCATCCCTTCTCGGCGACCCATTCAGGAGTACCCCCATCATGGCCAAGCCACCGATTCGTAAACCGAAGAAGAAAATCTGCATTTTCTGTAAGGACTCCGACGCCGTTATCGACTACAAGGACACGGTGTTGTTGCGGAAGTACATCTCCGACCGCGGCAAGATCCGTGCCCGCCGGGTCACCGGCAACTGCAGCCAGCACCAGCGCGATGTCGCGATCGCGGTGAAGAACGCCCGCGAGGTGGCCCTGCTGCCTTACACGTCGACCGCACGCTGAGCCGAGGAAGAAGCGATCACGTGAAGATCATCCTTACCGCTGACGTTCCGAACCTTGGCGCGCCCGGCGATTTGGTCCAGGTCAAGGATGGATACGCCCGCAACTACCTGCTTCCGCGCAACCTGGCCATTGTGGCCACCAGCGGCGCGGAGAAGCAGGTGGCGACCATCCGCCGGGCCAGGCAGGCGCGGCAGATCCGCGATCTCGATCATGCCCGGGAAGTCGCTGGTGACCTGTCGGGTCTGGGCACAGTGTCCGTGACGGCCAAAGCCGCCAGGTCCGGCGGGAAGCTGTTCGGTTCGGTCACGGTGTCCGACATCGTTGATGCGGTCCGCTCAGCGGGCGGCCCCGCGTTGGACAAGCGAGCTGTCGACCTCGGTGGATCGATCAAGTCCACCGGTGATTACCAGGTGACCGTCCGGCTGCACCCGGAGGTCTCGGTGACCGTACCTGTCAAGGTCACCACCGCTGGCTGAGGTCAGCTGGACAGCTGGCGGGCCCGCCCGCGTCGCCCACCAAGACCGGTCCACCCGCTGGTGCTGGTGTGCCTCGCAGGTGTGCCCACAGCACGCGCAATGCCCGATCCGGCCGCACCAGCCCTTCGGGCCGGTCGAGCATTCCCACCACGCGCATGAAGGCCCGCCCCAGCGAGCTATCGGTACTGGCCGCGGCATGCAGCCGGGGCAGGTAGGCATTGACCATCCGCACCTTGGTGCTACGCCGGCCCGGCACGCCGGGGAATGCCAGATCGGCGCCGACGTTGATGTCCCACGGCGTGTCGATCATCTTCGCGATCCGCCGGAAGTACTTGTGCGCCGCGGGCGGTGACCCACCGCGCAGCAATTCCCGCAGGGTCACTGCCTGCATGGCGGCCACCGTCATGCCTTGCCCGTAGATGGGATTGAACGAGCACACCGCGTCCCCGATCACCAGCAGGCCAACCGGGAAACGGCGCAACCGCTCATAGCGGT
>JALZDU010000448.1 GCA_030862405.1 Actinomycetota bacterium
CCTGCAGCGCGGGGCAGCGGGTGTAGCACACCGGAAGACCCGCGGCCAGTGCCTCCAGCACTGCGAGGCCGAACGTCTCGTCGAGCGACAGCGCGACCAGCAGGTCCATCGCCGCCAGCTCCGCGCCGACGTCTGCCGAAGCTCTCTCACTGTCTGCACATACTTGCAGTGACAAACGCCGCAGGCGGCACAGAACGACGCGGGGCCGGCTCCATCACCGCCGCGACGGAGCAACGCGGTGACCGGAGGTGGCAGGTGACGGGAGCAGGGCAATGTCGCGGCGTCGCCCTCACTGACACATCTGATCTTGCTGAGACACCGCCCGCACTTGCCGGCGGGTGTACCCGGACCGCCGGCACCCCAGAGCGATCGACTCCTCCCAGGAAAGGTCGCTTCGACCGCTGACCTGCCAGAGACCGGTCAGGCCGGGCTTGACGGCGAGGCGACGTCGGGCCTCGGTGGCGTAGGTGGCGACCTCGTGGGGCAGCGCAGGGCGGGGCCCGATGAGGGACATGGTCCCGGTCAGGACGTTGAACAGCTAGGGCAGCTCGTCGAGGGAGTACTTGCGCAGCGCCGCGCCGACCCGGGTGACCCGCGGGTCGTGGCGCAGCTTGAACAGTGGGCCGGCGCCTTCGTTCTCGGCCTGTAGGGCGGCGAGGCGGGCCCCGGCGTCCACCACCATCGAACGGAACTTCACCATCGTGAACTCACGGCCGTCCAGGCCGACGCGAGTCTGCCGGAAGAACGCGTGCCCCCCATCGGCGCAGACGGCCAGGGCCAGCGTGAGCAGAACCGGGAACAGCACGACCAGGAGCAGCAACGCCACCAGCACGTCCAACGCGGCCTTCAGGAGACCGGGACCCCGGAGACCGCCCGGGCCGGGGGCGGGTAGCAGCGGCGGCATCCGGAGCACCGATGACGGGGACCGCGCCGGAGCCGTACTGCCCCGGGATCCACAGCTTGGCCCGAATCGAGAGAAACCCCCGGCGGGCGGTGGGTTCCAGCACAGCGGTCATGGCAGTCCCTTATCGTGAATGGTGTGGTGCTCTCCGAGCGAGAGTGTCGTGATTAGCGCGGTGAGCGCGGTCGCGCCGTTATGCGGCTCCGACACACTGCTACCGCGTTCACAATCGGACTATCGCCCCTGGGTGGGAACGCGTTACCGCTGCTCGGGGAGACATCCAAGAACTGACGAAACCCGCGGCAGCGGTACTAAGAAGAACTGGTCTAGCGGACCAAGCGCTTTCCCTGGTATCATATCGGACATGGAAAAGCAGCGTCGCCTTCCTCGCCGGGAGCTGCCGAACATTCGTGCACAGTTCGTGCGGATGCTGGACGCGGAGCTGCCCGCGAAGTCGATCATGACGGCGCTGAAGCTGAGTCGGTCGACGTTCTTCGAATGGAAGCGGCTCTACCGGGGACGCGGCGTGAAGGGCCTGGAGGTGCGCCCGATCCCAGGGGGCACACCGAAACTGACCGACCAGCAGACGAATCAGCTGTTGAGGTGGATCATCGGCCGCGACCCGCGGCAGTTCCAGTTCGACTTCGCACTGTGGACACGCAAGATCGTCGGCGATCTGATCCGGCGGAAGTTCGACGTCGAGTTGACCCCGCAGGGAATCGGGAAGCTGCTGCACCGAATCGGGTTGTCGCCGCAGCGACCGACCTACCGCGCCCACCAGCAGGACCTCGAAGCGGTGCGCCGGTGGCGGGAGGAGGAGTTCCCGGCGATCCGGGTCCAGGCCCGCGAGGAGGGTGCTGAGGTGTACTTCGGGGACGAGGCGGGGATCCGGACGGATCACCATGCGGGCACCACCTGGGCCCCGGTGGGACAGACCCCGGTGGTGGAGGTCACCGGGGAACGCTCCTCGGTCAACATGATCTCCGCGGTCTCTCCGAGCGGGGCTTTGATGTTCGACGTGTTCTTCGGCGGGTGCAACGGCACCGTCTTCGTGGAGTTTCTGAAAAAGCTCATGCATGATGCTCCGAGGCCCGTGTTCCTGGTTCTCGACAACGTTTCCTTCCATAAGTGTCAGATCGTCAAGGAATACGTTGCCTCGCTCGATGGTCGGTTGAAGCTGTTATTTCTTCCCGGCTACTCGCCCGAGCTAGATCCTGACGAGTGGGTGTGGAAGAACGTCAAGAACGACCAGCTCGGCCGCGCCGGAATCGGACGCAAGTCCGAACTACACGGACGTGCCACTCGCGCTCTGGAGCGCCTGGCCCAACTTCCGGAGGTCATCCGCGGATTCTTCACTGGCCTACATCGGAATGCCTTGAGAGTCCGCTAGTGCAGTTTCTCCTTGGTAACATCCCAAGACCAGGAGCCGATACACCCGACCCAACACACGCCCCACGCGCACAGGGTCACGTCGGCGGCACCCGGGGCAGCACGACCACGTCGACGATGGCCTGCACCGCCCGTGGGCCGGGGTCCCGGTCGCTCACACCGAGCGCGACGTGGCCATGAGCACACCGGCGCCGCTCCCGACTTCACCCGCGCCCTTCACCCTGCTCGGCCTCCGGATCTGATGACTTTGCCGAGGCCCTGCGGCTCCACCGACGATCCATAGCATCCCGATCATCAATCCCAGAGCTACTGAGCTGATCATCGGCTGCTGGCGGCGGATGGTCACGCAGCGATAGCATCCGGCCAAGGAACAGCGCCAAGGGAACGGAGACGACAACCCACGCTGCGAGTCCGATCACGAGCCAGGATACGGTGCTCATCGCGTCCTCAAGGCCGCCGCGCCGGGTGTCCTTCAACAGCCGAACGACAACCCGGTGGGGGCGAGACACGGCGCAGCGCGCTACCCGCCGTCCGGGGAGGTCCTGGGAACCCAGGTCCCTCGCGGGCCGCCGACCAGAGGGCCACAACTCCTCCTCATCAGGGATTCGTCCCACTGCCTGCGCTGTGGATCGCGCCCTGACCATCGCACACGTCGGAGTGCACTGGCGAATGGATGCGGCCACGCACCGGATCGCAGCGCAGCGCGGGCGGTGACCGCTCACCTCTGGCCCGGGTTCAGGTGTGCCGGTGGGGGGTCCGCAGTGATCCTTACGGAGACGGGTCTCAGAACTGCTCTCGGTAGCGGACTTCGTCCCGTCAGAACCCCGAATCATCGAGCCCGAGCTGGATGGCCACGGCGAACAGCTCTTCGCTCCGGGCGTGCAGGAGTTCCCCTTGTCCGTCCTGCAGATCTCCTCCGGAGAACCCCGCCAGTGGCACGACGCCGGCCCGCGAGCGGTACTCTGCCTCGACGGCAGTTGCACCTTCGTCTCGGAAAGCAGTCGCCTCACCCTCGCCCAGGGGCAGTCGGTTCTATCGGCGGCGGCGTCAGGGGGTCCATGTTGAAGGAGATGGCACGCTGGTCAGCGCACTGACCGGCGGCTCGTGACACAGCTGAGAAAACTCAGTAGGCACCGTTTCCCCGCAGCACCGCGCCCGCTGTCTTCCAGATGATCACCAAGTCCATCACAAAGGACCAGTTCTCCACGTAGCGGAGGCCGAGGAGGACGGCCTCCTCCGAGGACAGGTCGCTGCGTCCGCTGATCTGCCAGAGCCCGGTCAGCCCCGGCTTCACCAGGAGGCGACGGCGGGCGTCCACGCCGTGGTGCTCGGCCTCGGCAGGGAGCGGTGGCCGCGGCCCGACTATCGACATGTCGCCGGCCACGACGTTGACCAGTTGTGGCAGTTCGTCCAGCGAGTAGCGGCGGAGCACAGCTCCTATCCGGGTGGCCCGCGGGTCCGAGCGGAACTTGACCATCTGGAACAGTCTTCCGGCCTTGCCCACCCGTTGCTGGCGGAAGAACACGGGCCCGCCGTCCTCCAGCTTGATGGCCAGCGCCACCCCGAGCAGCAGCGGTGCGAGCAGGACCAGCGCGAGGCACGCCGAGATGCGGTCGAGCATTCCTTTGAAGACCCATCGGGGACCGGTGAAGGTGGGATGGCTGACCCGCAGCAGGGTCAGCCAGTACACGGGCTCCACGTGCAACCGGGGTCCGGTGACCTCCATCAGCGCGGGAGCTACCACGAGCTCGGCCGGTGCGCCCTCGAGATCCCAGGCCAGCTCACGGAGCCGCCTGCGGGTCCAGTGCGCGTCAGGCACCACCGCCACCACCCGGTACCCACCCCGCAACACCAGCTCGGAGACATCACCGAGCCCGCCCACCACGGGCACCCCGTGGACCTCCCGCGGACGGTCCGCCGTGGTTGCGCCTGGAATGCAGACGCCGGAGACCGACCAACCGTAGTGGCACTCGCGCCGGGTCCGCTCGATCAGGTCGACGACCTCGTCGAGACTCCCCGCCACCAGTACTGAGTGCATGGACAACCCGCGCCTGCGTCTCGCGTGCAGCACCCGGCGTAGGGCGCACCGGGAGATCAGCAGGCACAGACCTGTGGCGGGGATGACGCCGAACACCCACGGCCGGAAGACCCCGACGTCGATGGCCAGCGCGGTGAGTCCGAGCACCACTGCCGCGACGAGGACGCCATTGCCCAGACGGCGGAACTCCTCCACGCCCTGGCCGAGGACGCGCTGCTCCCACACCCGGCAGGCAAACAGGCTTCCGAGCAGCACGGTCGCGGTCATGGCGGCAAGCATCCCCGGCCGGTGGCCGGCGAGGTTCCCATCTGTGATGACCAAGCCCACCCGCAAGCTCACCGCGATGAGGACCAGGTCGGTCAGCAGGACCGCCGTGCGATAGCCGGACTCCCACCTGGCGCCGGGAACCTTGACCGGCGTGCGCGTGCTCACGGAGACGCCTGAGCTAGGCCGAAGTGTGCAGACAACACGTCTCCCGCTCAACCTCGAGGAAGTAGCGGCCTCTTCAGCCGTTGACGGAGCGCGTAGATCCCGGCGCATCTGTTCGGATGCACCCAGCAACCTCCACATCGAGCGGCACCAACCGGTCGGTGGCGGCCACCGTCTCCTGATGTCCTTATCGCTTACGGAGAGTCACTCGTTACGGTCTTCTGCCCCATTAGGGGTAGAAATCCGCCCCACGCACCGACCTACTGGCGCGACGCCACCGCTTGAAATATCCCCACCGGACTCCCCTACCTCACGGTGCGGATGCGGCGACGTGGCCGACGACCTCCGTGACCAGGCGGGTGCACCAGTCGAGCAGCTTGCGGTCGCGCAGCGGCGCGGCGCCGAGACGTCCGGAGTCTTCCGTCGGGCGGGGCACGGACAGCGTCTGCACCGTCGGCTTGTAGACCGCCTTCGGGTGCAGCCGGCCCAGCCGCACCAGCTGCGAGTCCTGCAGCCGCACCGGGGCGAACCGCAGCGACGAGCCCTGCACGCTCACCTCACCCACCCCGTGCGCCCGGCACACCTGCCGGAACCGCGCGACGTCGAGCAGCGTGGCCACCGGTGGAGGCGGCGACCCGTAGCGGTCGGTGAGCTCCTCGGTCACCGCGGCCAGCCCGTCGGAGTCCACCGCTTCGGCGATCTTCCGGTACGCCTCCAGGCGCAGCCGCTCGCCCGGGATGTAGTCGTGCGGCAGGTGCGCGT
>JALZDU010000452.1 GCA_030862405.1 Actinomycetota bacterium
GGCTCGTGTACGGTTGCGTCGCGCACCGCGGAGGTGACCGCGGTGATCGCGAGGGGCTGTGGCGCAGCTGGTAGCGCACTTGACTGGCAGTCAAGGGGTCAGGGGTTCGAATCCCCTCAGCTCCACCGAGGTCAGCGGCAGTATCAGCGATCATGGCGCTCCCGTTGACAGCTCTCGGTGACAGCAACGGCCTCGTCATCTGGTGAGCTCCTCGTCGAGGGTGTTCAGCGCGCCGCGCTGCACGTCGAGGTTCACGTGCCCGTAGACGTTCATGGTCATCTCGATGGCGCTGTGCCCAACGATCTCCATCACCACCCGGGGATGGACCCCGAGCGCGAGCAGCAGGCTGACGCACGAGTGGCGTAGATCGTGCAGCCGGATGCGGCGTAGCTCGTGCTTCACGCCGAACTGGGCGAACATGCGGGTGAGGTTGCGGGGCTCGATCGGAGTGATGGGGGCGGCTGCGCCATGCGGCCACACAGTTTGAGCTGCGGCGGCGAAATCCGGGCGGCGTAACACCGAGGGGGGCATCAGCGGTAGGGTATAGACAGGCATCCGTGGCCAGAAGCCTCAACACCTCCTGGGAGATTATGGATTTATGCCCACGATTCTCGGAGCGTTCGTTCGTAAACTGGACGGGTGTGTGGACCTTGTCCAAGCACGCGATATTGCAGGCCAATTTCCCGAAATTACAAAAGCAATAAATTATTGTCGTGAATATAGCGATCGCGTTGCTGTGCAGTTGGTTCACTCAGTTACTCAGCTATTAAATCGGCGATTGAGCGAGTGGATGGTGCCGCGTCATCGACCGAGTTTCAAAATAGTACGTCGACAATCTACGCAGCGACCGCTTCCTTCACTTTCCTGTGGCGCCTCTTCTTTGATCATACGTTCCGCGACCTCAGTCAACGATTCGGCAAAGAATCGAGACAGTATCAATCTATAACCTATGCGGCAAATCGGGCATTTGATACCTCACCCACCGCGTCGTCGTCGGCGAACGCCACGAGCTGGCCTACCGCTATTATTCCACGACCTGATCCCGGCCGCGACGGCGGGCAGTCAATTGAGCAGGTCTCCTCACGTGTCGTCTAGGACAATCCTTGGATGGCCCTGCGGGAGGACGTGATCCGGCGGCCGACGGCTTGGAAGGCATCTACTCCTACGTCGAAAAGCTCGACTTCGCCCTCATCATCCCGATCGAGCGCGACGGCTTCCACCTCATCGAGCAATACCGCTACCCAGCCGCCCACCGATCCTGGGAGTTCCCCAGGGCACGTTACCCAACCGGGAGGACGGTGATCCGGCCGACCTTGCTCGCCGGGGACTCACCGAGGAAACCGGGCTGTATGCCCGCACCCTCTACCACCTGGGCAACCTGCACCCGGCCAAAGGCATGAGCAGCCAGGGCTTCACCGTGTTCGCGGCCGCCGAACTCCAAACCGGCGAGCACGCCCGCGAACACGAAGAACAAGACATGCACCAATGCACCAACGCACCAACGCTGGGTCTTCCAGGCCGAGTTCGAGCAGATGATCCGCGACGGCCTCGTCACCGACGACTCGACCCTTCGCGGCCTACCTACTCCTGCTCCTCCACCAGAGAGATCCACGCTAGGCCACAGCAGGACGGCCAACGCCGGGAGCACGACTCTGCGAAAGGGCCTACTTGCTTGAGATACGGCACCGCTTGTGAACTAGCCTTGATCGTTCACGGGATGGGCAGGCTCGGCTTCCGGGCAGACTTTGGTGATCTTCACCCCCTTTTCTAACCTTGCTTTCGTAGATGGTGCGTGTCAACTTGCCGATGGTCGCGTCGGTGGGCCCGGTTCCACGGGCCGGGGTGTCCTGGGATGGTGGGGTCGGGACGGTAGGAGCGCTGGGGCTCAGGGTGGGACGAGGGCGAAAGCGGTCAGGAAGCAGGCTTCCAGCTCGTGGGCCCAGGCCCAGGTCTGCGGTATTTTGATCTTCCGTTTGCGTTGGCCGCGGACCAGCCGGGCGGCGGTGTGCAGGATGCGGTAGCGCAGTGTCTTGGGCTCGGCGCGGGCCAGGGGCCCGTCCAGGCACAGCAGCCGCAGCCAACACAGCAGATCAGCCGCGATCATGGCGGCGATGCACCAGGCCTGATTAATCTCATAGGATTTTGAGGGCAGGTGTTCAATGCCGGTGTCCTTGCCGGAGCGGATGCGGTCCTCTACCCGGGCGTGGGCGCGGTGACGGGCCTCCAGGAAGGCGAGCTGGCCGCGGGGTGTGTTGGTGGCGATCAGCTGGTAGCGCCACCCGTCGGCCTCCTCTAGCAGTGAGAGCTGCGCCCCGGCGCTGGGGCGTTCCCGGCGGCAGATGATCCGCATGTCGGTGGGCCAGTTCGCCAGCAGATCACAGTAGATCGACCTGCGGAGCAGCCCGGTCAGCTTGACCACCCCGGCGTCGTCGAGGTCGCGGGTCTGACCCTCGGTGTCCGAGACCGCCTGCCAGGCCCGCTCGGGAACTCGGCCGATGGCGATGCGGGCGCGTTCGTCGAGGTCGAACCCCACCGAGTAGTGCACCCGGCGCCCAGGTGCGGCATTGAGCGTGGTGATGTGGCGAACCAGGTCCAGGGTGGCACCGGCACCGTCGACGGTGACCAGCAGGTCACGGCGATACCGGGCAGGGATCTGGGTGATCGCCTCGTCGAGCACCTCGATGTGCTCGGAGGCGGTGTTGGAGCCCGCGTTGCCTGCTCGGAGCCGAAATGCCAACGACTCGCCGGTGTTGTCACACCACGCCGTCAACGGGTGATGCCCCCAGGTGTGCTTGAACGTGCCCGCCGCCAGCTCCTTGTCCGAGTGCGAGACCAGGATCGAGGCATCCATCCGGACCACGACCGTGTCACCCAGATCCTTGTCGGCCACCTGAGACGGCGGGATCCGACCGTGCCGGTCGCAGATCAGGCCCCACACGTGCGCCCGGACTTTCGCCCGCCGCCCGATCCGGTCCCGCTGCTGGGGGCCGATCTCGTTCAGCGTGCGCCACAGCGTCGGGTCTGAGGCCACCGGCCCGAACAGCTC
>JALZDU010000467.1 GCA_030862405.1 Actinomycetota bacterium
ACGGCTTCGTCGACCAAGTCCTGACCCGCGCCAATTCGCTGCCCGACGCGGACCGCTGAGTTCGAGGAGCCCTCATGAACCACCTGCCCGGAGGCGCTGTGCCCTACGATCGCATGCCTCACGATCACATCTCCCACAGTCATCTGCCCCCGGAACGTATGCCACAGTCGCGATACGTCCTGCCCTCGTTCATCGAGCGCACCAGCTACGGGGTCAAGGAGTCCAATCCCTATAACAAGCTGTTCGAGGAGCGGATCATCTTCCTCGGGGAGCAGATCAACAACACCTCGGCCAACGACACCATGGCGCAGCTGCTGGTGTTGGAGTCGACCGACCCGGATCGCGACATCACCATGTACATCAACTCACCGGGCGGGTCGTTCACGGCGATGACGGCGATCTATGACACGATGCAGTTCGTCCGCCCCGAGATCCAGACGGTCTGCCTCGGTCAGGCCGCTTCGGCCGCTGCGGTGCTGCTTGCCGCTGGCACCCCTGGCAAGCGGATGGCGGTTCCCAACGCACAGATCCTCATCCACCAGCCGGCTACCGAGGGCGTGTACGGGCAGGTCTCGGACTTGGAGATCCAAGCTGCCGAGATCCAGCGAATGCGGCGGCTGCTGGAGAGCACTCTGGCCCACCACACCGGCCAGACCGAGGAGCGCATCCGCGCTGACATCGACCGGGACAAGATTCTGACGTCCACCGAGGCCAAGGACTACGGAATCATCGACGAGATCACCCAAGTCAGGAAGCTCTCCGCAGTCCGACGCTGACCGGCGTTGCCCGCGACACGCCGAGCGGTTGCCGAAGTCGCATCCGCCCGGAGATATCGGGGAGGCTAGTCCTCCCGCATGGCAGGGTCGGGCGGGTACGGTCAAGCACACATACGCAGCCAGGCGCGCTGCCCACCAGGCGCCAGGAGGGACTAGAGGCCAGCCACCATGGCACGGATCGGTGACGGCGGCGACCTGTTGAAGTGCTCCTTCTGCGGGAAGAGTCAAAAGCAGGTCAAGAAACTCATCGCGGGTCCCGGTGTGTACATCTGTGAGGAGTGCATCGATCTGTGCAACGAGATCATCGAGGAGGAGCTCGCCGACGCGGGTGATGTCAAGCTCGATGAACTTCCCAAACCCAGCGAGATTCACGACTTCCTTGAGACCTACGTCATCGGCCAGGACGACGCCAAGCGCACGCTGTCCGTTGCCGTATACAACCATTACAAGCGCATTCAGGCCGGGGACAAGGGTCGCGACGACGAGATCGAACTGGCCAAGTCGAACATCCTGATGCTCGGTCCCACCGGGTGTGGGAAGACCTACCTAGCTCAAACTTTGGCGAAACTGCTCAACGTGCCGTTCGCCATCGCTGACGCGACCGCGCTGACCGAAGCCGGGTACGTCGGCGAAGACGTGGAAAACATCCTGCTCAAGCTGATCCAGGCAGCCGATTATGACGTGAAGCGGGCCGAGACCGGGATCATCTACATCGATGAGGTCGACAAGATCGCCCGCAAGTCGGAGAATCCCTCGATCACCAGGGATGTTTCCGGCGAGGGCGTCCAGCAAGCGCTGCTGAAGATCCTTGAGGGCACCACCGCAAGCGTGCCACCGCAGGGCGGGCGCAAGCACCCCCACCAGGAGTTCATCCAGATCGACACGACGAACGTCCTGTTCATCGTTGCCGGTGCTTTCGCCGGCCTGGACAAGATCATCGAGGACCGGATCGGTAAGCGGGGGTTGGGTTTCGGCGCCGAGCTGCGGTCCAAGGCCGACATCGACGCCTCCGACGTGTTCGCTGATGTCATGCCGGAGGACTTGATCAAATTCGGGTTGATCCCCGAATTCATCGGTCGGCTTCCGGTGGTGGCGAGTGTGACCAACCTGGACAAGTGTTCGCTGGTGCAGATTCTCACCGAGCCCCGCAACGCTCTGTCCAAGCAGTACAGCAAACTCTTCGAGATGGACGGTGTGGAGCTGGAGTTCACCAGCACCGCGTTGGATGCAATTGCTGATCAGGCGATCCTTCGCGGCACCGGTGCACGCGGGCTGCGGGCCATCATGGAAGAAGTGCTCCTGCCGGTGATGTACGACATCCCCAGCCGCGACGACGTGGCCAAGGTGGTCATCACCGAGCAGACCGTGCGCGAGAACGTGAATCCCACAATCGTGACCCGGCAGCCCACTCGCCGCGAACGCCGCGACAAGTCCGCCTGACCCTCCAGCCGGGTGCTCTTCAAGTACCGCTAATCCCCTGCTGAGCAGCTCTCAACGGCTACCAACTGCTCCCATTCATCCAAGACACCACGGCTTCCGTGGACGATGATGGTGTGGTGAATCCATCCAGTCTCGGTCCGCAGTGCCTCCATCGGCTGCGAACGGTCTGCCTGGCGTTTCCCGAGGCGACCGAGAAGCCGGCTTGGGGCGACCCTTCGTGGCGCGTCCGGGACCGAATCTTCGCCATGCAAAAGGGTAACTACGACGGCGGGCGGCCCTCACTGTGGTTGAAAGCACCTGCTGGCGCGGCCGAGGTGCTCGTCTCGTCGGATCAAGACCGCTTCTTCGTACCTCCGTATGTCGGGCAGAGGGGCTGGATCGGGGTGTACCTGGACGGCCCGGATCTCGACTGGGAAGAACTCGGCGACCTCATCACCGACAGTTACCGATTGATTGCACCGAAACGTTTGGTCAATGGCCTGGACAAGGCTGAGGCCAGCGGCGTCAGAGACTGACTTCCGCGACGAGTGCGTCATCGCTGGTGGTCACGACATCGATCTGCGCGATGTGGCCGGCAGCTTGCACATCGTGCCGAGCCTCCTCGAACAGACCGAGGAAGGAATGGGATCCCCGGACCGTCAACCGCTCGACCTCTGCGCGCATCGACAGCTTCGCGTCTGACTTACTTTTGCGCACGATACGCATGACGCCTGCCGCTGTCGAAAGAACGCGAGAATCAACATCACCGGAGACGGCGTAGAGATCGCTGGCTGCGGGCCAAGGCGCGCGGTGCACCGTTCCGGGACACCACCAAGACCACACTTCCTCGGTGGTAAACGGCATGAACGGAGCGAACAAGCGAAGCAGGGTAGACAGTGCCACTGCGAGCGCACCTCGAGCCGAATTTGCTCCCTGCTCGCCGTATTCGCCGTAGGCGCGGACCTTGACCAGCTCCACGTAGTCGTCGCAAAACGTCCAAAAGAACTTCTCGGTCCGCTCGAGTGCGCGAGCGTAGTCGTAACCCTCGAAGGAGCGCGTCGCATCGTCGACGACCGCGGCGAGCTCGGCGAGCATCGCGCGATCCAGCGCATTGGTGACGGCCTCAGTGTCATCAGCGACGCCAAGGCCAAGAACGAAGCGGCTCGCATTGAGTATCTTGACGGCTAGCCGGCGACCCACTTTCATCTGAGCCTCGTCAAAGGCGGTGTCGGTACCAGGGCGGCCACTCGCCGCCCAGTATCGGACCGCATCAGATCCGTGGCGCTCGAGTAAGCCCATCGGGGTCACGACGTTGCCCTTGGACTTGGACATCTTCTTGCGATCGGGGTCGAGGATCCATCCAGAAATAGCGGTGTGCCACCACGGTAATGAATCATTCTCGAGGTGAGAACGTACGACTGTGGAAAAAAGCCAGGTCCGGATGATGTCATGGCCCTGAGGGCGCAGGTCCATCGGAAAAACCCGCTCGAACAGGTCATCATCAATACTCCACCGGCCGGCGATGTGCGGGGTGAGAGACGACGTGCCCCAGGTGTCCATGACGTCGGCGTCGGCGATAAATCCGTCGGCCTGGCCGCGCTGATCCTCGCGGTATCCAGGTGGAGGTTCCGAGGTGGGGTCGACCGGCAGATCGGTATCGTCCGGAACCAGCGGCTTGTGATACACCGCCTGCCCATGGCTGTCCAGGGGATACCACACTGGAATCGGCACGCCGAAGAAGCGCTGGCGGCTGATCAGCCAGTCACCGGTGAGCCCATTGACCCAGTTGGCGTACCGCGCGCGCATGTGCTCCGGGTGCCATACCAGCTGGTTTCCGCGATCGAGCAATGCTGCGCGCAGGTCGCTGTCCCGCCCCCCGTTACGGATATACCATTGCCTGCTCGAAACAATCTCCAGCGGCCGATCGCCCTTCTCGTAGAACTTCACCGCGTGGACGATCGGCTCCGGTTCGCCGTGCAGGTATCCGGAGTTGCGGAGCAGCGCAACGATCCGCTCCCGAGCGGTATGCACTGTGGCGCCGGCGAGTTCAGCGTATGCAGCCCGACCGGCGTCGTCCAATCCTGGTGGTGGCTCAAAGCTCAGACGACCGTCGCGCCCGACGATAGTCCGGGTGTCCAGACTAAGTTCCCGCCACCACGTCACATCATTGAGATCACCGAATGTGCACACCATGGCGATGCCAGAACCCTTATCCGGATCGGCGAGCTTATGCGACACCACCGGAACGCTGACATTGAACAACGGGCTCAGCGCAGTCTGGCCGAACAACTTGACGTAGCGTTCGTCATCGGGATGCGCCACCAGCGCCACGCACGCCGGAAGTAATTCAGGCCGCGTAGTGGCAATCAAGATATTAGAGCCATCAGCACCGCGAAAAGCAACGTTATGGTAGGCAGCAGGACGATCGCGGTCCTCGAGCTCTGCTTGAGCGACGGCGGTCCGGAAGGTGACGTCCCACAGCGTCGGCGCTTCGGATTGGTATGCCTCTCCGCGAGCAAGGTTGCGCAGAAAGGCACGTTGCGAGATAGCCCGCGCGATCCCGTCAATGGTCTGGTACGTCATGGACCAGTCGATTGAGAGCCCGAGGCGACGCCACACCTCCTCGAACGCCTGCTCATCGATTGCAGTAAGCTGTTCGCACAATTCGATGAAGTTTTGACGTGCGCAGGCCACGACGTTCTTGCCAGGTTTGTCGGGCGGGGTAAAGCTCGGGTCATAGGGCAACGATGGGTCGCACCGCACCCCGAAATAATTCTGCACTCGCCGTTCCGTGGGTAGGCCATTGTCGTCCCAGCCCATGGGGTAGAAGACCTCGCGACCCCGCATCCGTTGGTAGCGCGCCATGGTGTCGGTGTGGGTGTAGGAAAACACGTGGCCCACGTGCAGGGAGCCGCTCACCGTCGGCGGTGGGGTGTCGATCGAGTAGATCTGCTCCCGTGTCTTCGTCCGGTCGAAGCGGTAGACGTGCTCGTTCTCCCACACCGGAACCCACTTGGCCTCCAGCCCGTCGACGGAGACGCGGTCTGGCACGCGGACGAAGTGGGGTTCGGACGTCATAGCGTTCATCGTATTCGGGGCAGGAAAGCCGAACGCTGGGTGACCCACCGATCTCGGGGCCGCCGGTGCCACCGTCGGAGGAGATGGCTGCTCCGTAGACTCGTGACGTGGCGATGACTCAGCCGTCCGTTCACAACTCGATTCACGACATCGGTGCCCGGCGTGACCGCGCACGGGCTGATGCCGCTGCATCGGGGGCCTGAGCGGCGTGGTCCAGACCGATACCGATGCGCTCGCTGCGTTGCGGGCAGTCGAAACCGAGCTCGACCGTCGCTGGCCGGAGAGCCGGATCGAGCCCTCGCTGGCCCGGATAGCGGCGCTGGTCGACGTGCTCGGTATGCCGCAGCGGTGTTACCCGGCGCTGCATGTCGCCGGCACCAATGGCAAGACCTCAGTGGCTCGCATGCTGGATGCGCTGCTGGGCAGGATCGGGCTTCGGGTAGGTCGCTACACCAGTCCTCACCTGCAGCTTGTCACCGAGCGAATCAGCCTGCACGGCGAGCCGATCAGTCCGGAGCGTTACGTCGAGGCCTACCGGGACATCGAGCGGTATGTGGCCATGGTCGATACCGGATCACAGGTCCCGATGAGTAAGTTCGAGGTGCTGACCGGGATGGCCTTCGCGACCTTCGCCGACGCGCCGGTGGACGCCGCTGTCGTCGAAGTCGGCCTCGGTGGCAGCTGGGACGCGACCAACGTCGCCGACGCCACGGTGGCGACGATCACTCCGGTCGCGGTGGATCACGTCGATTACCTGGGCAGCGACATCGCGGGCATCGCCGCGGAGAAGGCCGGGATCATCAAGCCGGGTTCGGTGGCGGTACTCGCTGAGCAATCACCCGAGGTGGCCAAGGTCATCGCGGCGCGCAGTATCGAGGTGGACGCGACGGTGGCCAGAGAGGGCATGGAATTCGGTGTGCTGCACCGCGACATCGCCGTCGGCGGGCAGCGGCTGCGGCTGCAGGGTCTCGGAGGGGTGTACGACGAGATCTTCCTGCCGCTGCACGGCGAGCACCAGGGGCGCAACGCCGTGCTGGCTCTGGCCGCTGCCGAGGCGTTCTTCGGTGCAGGCGCCAGCCGGTCGCTGGACATCGACGCGGTGCGCGACGCCTTCGCGACGGTGACCGCGCCGGGACGGCTGGAACGGGTCCGCACGGCACCCTCGGTGTTGCTCGATGGCGCACACAATCCGCATGGGGCACGCGCCCTGGCGGCTGCGCTGCGCGACGAGTTCGCTTTCCGCAGGCTGATCGCTGTGGTGGGCGTGATGCGTGACAAGGACGTCACCGGCATCCTCGCCGGGCTGGAGCCGGTGGTCGACGAGGTCGTGGTCACGGCCAGTAGTTCTTGGCGCGCGATGGACGTCGACGAGCTTGCCGCAGTGGCCCTGGAGGTTTTCGGCGCGCAGCGGCTGCAGGTTGAGCCACAGCTACCCGAGGCGATCGAGGCGGCCGTGACCTCGGCCGAGGAGATTGGTGCAGGCGAGGATCGCATTTCGGGAGCCGGAGTGGTGGTCACTGGCTCAGTGACACTGGTCGGCGAGGCCCGCACCCTGTTCGGTCGGCAACCACGGTGAGTGATCCGCTGCAGGGACTGCGCGGCGTCTTTGCGGGCACGCTGGCGATGGAGGCGATCGTTGTGGGGCTGGCCTTGCTGGTCGTCGACCGGTTCGGTGGCGGCATCGGTGGTCCGGCCGGCTGGTACACCACCGGCCTGGCGCTGGCCATGGTGATCGCGGCCGGTGTGCAGCGTCGGCGGTGGGGCTTGGGACTGGCTTTGACACTGCAGGTGGCGATGGTCGCCGGCTGGTTCGCGCACCCCGCACTGGGTGGGCTTGGCATCGTGTTCGTTCTGGTGTGGAGCTACCTGCTGTACGTGCGTTGGGCAGTCGCGCGGCGGTTGAAAGCCTGACCGCGCTGGGTCGATGCTGCGTCGGCGTCGTTAGGCTGCCGCCGGTACCCCGGTTTCTCAGAAGAGGAGAATGAGCAGCAGTGAGCGAGCGCACCCTGGTCCTGGTCAAGCCCGACGGTGTCGGCCGTGGCCTGGTCGGTGAGGTGATCGCCAGGATCGAGCGCAAGGGGTTGACGCTGGCCGCGTTGGAGCTGCGCACGGTTCCGCGTGACCTGGCCGAGCAGCACTACGCTGAGCACGCCGAGAAGCCGTTCTTTGGCTCACTGCTGGAGTTCATCACCTCTGGTGCCGTGGTGGCCGCCGTAGTCGAGGGCGAGCGGGCAGTTGCGGCCTTTCGGCAACTGGCTGGTGGCACGGATCCGGTGGACAAGGCCGCTCCCGGCTCGATCCGCGGTGACTTCGCGTTGGAGACGCAGTACAACCTGGTGCACGGGTCGGACTCAGTGGATTCTGCCAAGCGCGAGATCGCGTTGTGGTTCCCGCAGTTGTAGAACGTACTCGGATCTCGACGTTCCACGGAGCCGTAGGTCTGGCGGCCGTGGCTGAAAACCTGCCGAATCCTGTCGGGGGCGCCGGGTAGCGTCGACCGCGTGTCCGATAACGGTGCCGCTCTCGTACACGCTCGCGGGTTGCGCAAGCGGTTCGGCACGGTGGAGGCGGTGCGGGGTATCGACGTCGATGTCCGACCCGCTGAGACGTTCGGTTTCCTGGGCCCCAACGGTGCGGGCAAGTCCTCCGCCATGCGCATGATCGCTTGCGTGTCCCCACGCAGCGCCGGCGAGCTGCAGGTGCTGGGGATGGATCCGGACGCTGACGGGCCACGGATTCGCGCGCGGCTCGGGGTGGTGCCGCAACAGGACAACTTGGACACCGAGCTGTCGGTGCGGGAGAACCTCCATGTCTATGGGCGCTACTTCGGCATGTCCCGGGCCGCAGTGCGGGACAAGGCCGCCGAGCTGCTGGATTTCGCGCAACTCACCGACCGGGCTGGCGACCCCGTCGACCTGCTGTCCGGGGGTATGAAGCGGCGGCTGACCATCGCCCGGTCCCTGGTCAACGATCCGGAGCTGATGCTGCTCGACGAGCCGACCACTGGATTGGACCCGCAGGCCCGGCACTTGCTGTGGGACCGGTTGTTCCAGCTCAAGCAGCAAGGCGTCACGCTGATCATCACGACGCACTACATGGACGAGGCCGAACAGCTGTGCGACCGGCTCGTAGTGATGAACGGCGGGCTGATCGTTGCGGAAGGCTCACCGGGTGAGCTGATCGCTCGGTACTCCACTCGCGAGGTACTCGAGTTGCGATTCCGTCCTGGCGATCAACACAGCTGGTTCGATGCGGTGGACGGCTTGGCCGATCGAATCGAGAAACTACCCGACCGGTTGCTGCTTTACGTCCTCGACGGTGAGGCAGCGCTGTCCGCCGCGCACCAACGTGGCGTGCGACCGATGTCAAGCCTGGTCCGACGATCCACCCTGGAGGACGTGTTCCTCCGGCTCACCGGGCGATCGCTGGTGGACTGATGACCACGGTGGAGGCTGTTCGTTGCACGGGTCGGGTGCTGCCCGGGTGGCAGACCGCGCTGCTCGTCGTCGAGGCGCGGTGGATTTGGTACCGGCGCAACTGGCGGGCCACAGCCATCTCAAGCCTGCTGCAGCCGCTGTTGTTCCTGGTCGCCTTCGGTATCGGCTTTGGCAGCTTGATTAGTGCAAGCGACCGGGCGGTGCAGTTCACCGGCGGGGTGGCCTACCTCACCTATCTCGCACCCGCGTTGTTGGTGATCGGCGCGATCCAAACAGCCGCCTTCGAGTCGACCTACCCGATCCTGTCGGCGTTCAAATGGCAACGCACCTACTGGGCTGTCACGGCTACCCCGGTCACATCCGGACAGCTGGCGAGCGGGCAGCTCGCCTGGATCGCGCTGCGCCTGACCGTGTCCGCGGTGGCATACCTCGTGGTGGTAGTGCTGTTCGGAGTGATGGATGGGCTCGGGATACTCGTTGCGCTGATCTCTGCGGTGCTGTGCGGCATGGCGTTCAGCGCACCGTTGGTAGCGTTCTCCGCCGCGCAGGAGGGCGAGGGCACCGTGTTCGCCGCCGTGTTCCGGTTCGTAGTGGTGCCGATGACGCTGTTCTCCGGCACCTTCTTCCCCATCTCGCAACTACCCGGGCTCATCCAGCCGCTGGCCTGGATCAGCCCGCTATGGCACGGTACCGAACTAGCCCGCGGTGCCGCCCTGGGCACCATGACGCTGTGGCCCGCGGTGGGGCATGTCGCTTATTTGACGGCCTTACTGCTGGTAGGAGTGTTGCTATCGCGGTGGCGGTTCCGGGTCAGGTTGACTCGATGACCGCGGTCCGACAGATGCCTCCGGAGGTTGCGCCGCCGCGGTCTGGATTGCTGCTGCGAGTGCTGCCACCAGGGTTGTACGCCGGGCGGTCCGGAGCGGTCATCCTGCGCTCCTCGATTGCGTCGCGGAGTATCTGGTTGGCGATCTTCTCCGGATTCTTCGAACCGCTGTTCTTCCTGGTGGCGATGGGACAGGGGCTGGGCAGCCTGGTCGGTGCCGTGCCGGGACCGGACGGGCAAACCCTGAGCTACGCGGCGTTCATCGCGCCTGGATTGCTGGCCGCGTCGGCGATGAACGGCGCGGTATACGACGCGACGTTCGGCTTTTTCATGAAACTCAAGTACGCGAAGCTCTACGACGCGATGCTCGCCACCCCACTGGGACCGGTGGATATCGCGCTGGGAGAGATCGGCTGGGCGCTGATCCGGGGTGGGATGTACTCGGCCGGCTTCCTGGTCGTGATGCTCAGTCTCGGACTGATCTCCTCGGCCTGGGCGTTGCTGGCGCTGCCCGCGGCGCTGCTCGTGGCGTTCGCTTTCGCAGCGGTCGGGATGGCTGCCACCTCGTTCATGCGCTCCTGGCAGGACTTCGACCTGGTGCAGCTGGCGGTGTTACCGATGTTTCTGTTCTCGGCGACGTTCTTCCCGCTGTCGGTGTATCCGCCCGCGGTGCAGTGGTTGGTGCAGGCGTTTCCCCTTTACCACGCGGTGGCTCTGATGCGTGGCCTCGCCACTGGCGTAGTCGGTGCGTCGATGCTCGGACACCTGGCGTATTTCGTGGTGATGGCCGCCTTCGGCACCGTCGTGGCCTCTCGCCGCCTGCGGTTCCTCCTGCTGCGGTAGGGCGCCCTTCGAGGGGTACCAACCCGCTCCCGGCGTGCCCACAACCGCTACCAACCACAGCGCGCACGGCGACAGCTGTCCACAGGTGAGGTGTTTATCCACAGCACCGAGCGTTGCCGCTTGGCGTCGGGAACCCTGGACGCCACGCTCGGCTCCATGCACGAGTGGTGGGTGTGGTGTTCGCCCGCGCCGCGCAACTCAGCTCGGGCGCGGCAGGGCCGCTCCCAGCCACGCGACTGCAGCTCGAGTGCACCGGATTGCGGTGCCGGAGGACGATCATGTGCAATACGTGACAGTGATCCGAGGTCTGCGGCGCCATAATCGCCGCGACCTGCACTCCCATACCCGGTCGATCGGCTGTGGGAAGGCTGAGAGACGAGACGGGGTGCCGGTGACGTGTGTTGCCCGGACGCTGGCCGATCTGGCAGCGAGCCTTGATCGCCTGGCCGCGGTATGGGCGATCGACGATGCCCTGCGGCGACGGCTATGCGCCAAGACCGACATCGCCGTCATCCAGCGCTGGCGCGGCGGGGCCGGCTGCGTCACGGCGCGGCAGCGGCTGGACGAGGCGGACGGAGGTGGCGGAGTCGATCCTCGAGACGGCGGGACGTCTGGCGTTGCGCGATCGTGGGTACTCCTGCCGATCCCGCAGTACCAGTTATGGGCGCCGGAAGGCACGCTGGTGGCTCGGGTTGATGGCGCTTATGTGCGCGAGAAGGTTGCCCTGGGGTTCGACGGCGCGGATCCGCACGGCCTGCCCGAAGCTGTATCCCGCGACCGTTGGCGGCAAAACGGCCTGCCTGAACTCGGCTGGACTGTGCTGCGCTTCACCTGGTGGGACGTGACGCGTGACCCTGACGGGGTAGTCGGGATAGTGCAGCGCACCCTACGCCGACGAGCGGCGTGAAGCCCAACCACAAGGGTTGGTAGCAGTTAACGGTCCAATCAGCCCGGGTTGGTAGTCCTTGATGGGCAGCCAACTAACCTGACCGGTATGGCAGTCACGTCGGTGTTCGAGCAGCTGGAATTGCTGCTGCCCCGGATCTCCAAGCCGGTGCAGTACGTGGGAGGCGAGCTCAACGCCACGGTGAAGGACTGGGACGCCACCACGGTGCGCTGGGCCTTGATGTACCCGGATGCCTACGAGGTCGGCGTGCCCAACCAGGGAATCATGATCCTCTACGAGGTGCTTAACGAGCAGCCCGACGTCCTCGCCGAACGGACCTACGCGGTCTGGCCCGACCTCGAAGCACTGATGCGTGAGCACGGAGTTCCCCAGTTCACCGTGGAGTCCCACCGGCCGGTCGGAGCTTTCGATGTGCTCGGAGTCTCCTTCGCGACCGAACTCGGGTACACGAACCTGCTCACCGCGTTGGACCTGGCCGCCATCCCGTTACACGCCCCACAGCGCACTGACGACCATCCCGTCGTCATCGCCGGTGGCCACGCCGCCTTCAACCCGGAGCCGATCGCCGACTTCATCGATGCCGCGGTCCTGGGCGACGGCGAGGAAGCCGTCCTCGAGATCACCGCGGTCGTGCGGGGCTGGAAGGCCCAAAGTCGCCCAGGCGGCCGCCAGGAACTGCTGGACCGGCTGGCCGAGATCGACGGTGTCTACCTGCCGGGCTGCTACGACGTCAGCTACCTGCCCGACGGCCGGATCTGGCAGGTCGTCAGCACAGGACCTGCACCTGCGCGAGTAGCCAAACGCACCACGATGGACCTCGACGAGTGGCCCTACCCCAAGCAGCCGCTGGTGCCGATCGCCGAGAGCGTGCACGAGCGGATGAGCGTGGAGATCTTCCGGGGGTGCACTCGCGGCTGCCGGTTCTGCCAGGCTGGGATGATCACCCGCCCGGTGCGGGAACGGTCCATCGAGGGCGTCGGGGAGATGGTTGAGCGCGGCCTGGCAGCCAGCGGGTTCAGCGAGGTCGGGCTGCTGTCGCTGTCTAGCGCGGACCACTCCGAGATCGGCGAGATCACCAAGGGCTTGGCCGATCGTTACGAGGGCACCGGAACCAGCCTGAGCCTGCCGTCGACTCGGGTGGACGCGTTCAACATCGACCTGGCCAACGAGATCTCCCGCAACGGCCGCCGTTCCGGCTTGACCTTTGCCCCTGAGGGAGGCTCCGAACGGATCCGTCGGGTGATCAACAAGATGGTGTCCGAAGAAGATCTCATTCGAACCGTCTCCACCGCGTTCGGTGCGGGCTGGCGGCAGGTGAAGCTGTACTTCATGTGTGGTCTGCCCACCGAAACCGACGACGATGTGGTCCAGATCGCCCACATGGCACACAACGTGATCCGAGCCGGCCGGGAAGCCAGCGGCAGTAAGGACATCCGGTGCACGATCTCGATCGGTGCCTTTGTGCCCAAGCCACACACCCCGTTCCAATGGGTTGCTCAGGCGGCCCCCGACGTCGTCGACGACCGGCTGCGTAAACTCCGCGCGGAGATTAATAGTGATCGCAAGATCGGCCGCAATGTCGGCATGCGCTACCACGATGGCAAGCCCGCGATGATCGAGGGCCTGTTGTCCCGCGGGGACCGGCGGGTCGGCCGGGTGATCGAACGGGTCTGGCGTGACGGCGGCCGGTTCGACGGCTGGAGCGAGCATTTCAGCTACGACCGGTGGGTCACCGCCTGCGCCGAAGAGCTCACCCCGCTGGGCGTGTCACTGGAGTGGTTCACCACCCGCGAACGCGGCCGGGACGAGGTGCTGCCCTGGGACCACCTGGACTCCGGTCTGGACAAGGACTGGCTCTGGGACGACTGGCAGGACGCGCTGGCTAGCCGCGAGCAGGACGACTGCCGGTGGACCCCGTGCTTCGACTGCGGGGTGTGCCCGTCGATGGGTACCGACATCCAGATCGGGCCCAGTGGCCGTCAGCTGCTACCGATCAGTCCGGTCCGGCACTGAGCCTGGCTGCGCACTCACTGCCGTCAGCGCGTTCACCAGGCCATGACCGTAGAAACGGTTGCCGGTCGCGCAGAGGGTGTCGAGGCCTGCGCGCCCAGTTTCGTCATCGGCAGGGCACGGCAGCGGTTCGGCCTGCTGGCGCAGCAGGGTGGCCAGCTCGCCGGGACGGGCCTCGGGCTGGACCGAAGCGAGCAGTGCGGCCACCCCGGAGGCATGTGGCGCAGCCATGGATGTGCCGCACGCGTAGTCGTATCCGCCGGGGACGGTGGACAGCACACACCCGTTGGGAGACATTTCCGGCTGCTGCGCCAAGTCCCCGCCCGGAGCCGTGACTTCGATCACGCCTAACCCGTAGGAGCTGTATTCCGATTTGGTCCGCTGGGCGCCGACGGCCGACACCGCGATCACGCCAGGCAGCTCCGCGGGCAGCACGTCGCAGTGTTGGTCCACGGGGCGGGGCTGCGGGGCAGGCGCGTTGTCGGGGCTGCGCACGTCCTGGCGGGGATCAGCCAGGTCTAGTCCCTCGTTACCGGCGGCGGCGACGTTGAGTACCCCCTGGGCCGTTGCGTAGTGAACCGCACGCCGGACCGCCTCGTGGGCCACGGCCTGACCCGGCACGTTGGAGCAGGTCAGCAGCCAGGGATCGAGGAAGAAGCTGCTGTTGGTGACACGCATCTGCTGCTGCGCGACCCACATGAAGCCACAGACGGCGTACTCGGGATAAATGAATCCATCGTCGTCCACGACCTTCACCGAGGCTAGCCGGACTCCGGGCGCCACCCCGGTGACTCCGTGCCCATCGTCGGCCGCCGCGATCGTCCCGGCCACGTGGGTGCCGTGCATCGAGTTGCTGGGACTCCACGCGCTGGGTGCCTGGTCGGGCTTTCCGGACAGGCAGCCCGCCGATCGGGCCCGATCCACCGCGGTGACCAGGTCGGGGTGCGTCGGGTCGACGCCGGAGTCCAGTACCCCGACGATCACCTCGGGGTTACCACGGTTGATCTTCCTGGCCTGGCGAGCCTGGATCAGCGCCATGCCCCATTGCTCAGCTGAACGGTCGACGCCCAGAGCTTGAGCCGCCGCGGGAAGCTGATCGGTGGTGCGCAGTACGGCTGTGTCGTTGGCTTTGGGGCTGGTCAGCTCGACCAGCTCCGGTGCGGACAGCGCCTCGGCCTGCGCACTGTAGGCGCGGTCGGCGCCGAATCGGGCGGCGAAACTGGGCTCGGTGGAGGTGGCGACCGCGACCCCGATCTTCGGGTAGTAGGCGGTGCTGGTTCCGCAGGCGGCCCGGATCTCGCGCGCGGCTTGCCGTTCGGAAGTCTCGGCGTCGAACAGCGTGACGTAGCGCAGCAGCGGACCGGTCGAGGCGCAGTCCGGTGGCGGGCCCGGCGGCGCGGGCGCGGCGTAGGCAACGTCGGGGGACGGCGATCCAGGCACGACGAGCACCGCTCCGACGACCGCGGCGATCCGCAGCAGACGAAGCAACACCCACAGCCTCCAGATTGGCAGGTGTACTGACGCCGTGACCGTAGTGAGCTGCGCCAGGGGTGACAAGCGGGCCGTGAATGGCATGGCGTGCTAGAACACCGTTACGCACTCACGAGAGGTTTCGATGCGCCACAATCCCTCTGCCGCCCCGGTCTGCAAGGTGCGGCTGCGCTACGCCAAGCGTGGAAAGTTGCGATTTACCTCACACCGCGATGTAGCCCGAGCGTTCGAGCGTGCGCTGCGGCGGGCTGGCCTTCCGATGGCCTACTCGCAGGGCTACAGCCCGCATCCGAAGATCTCCTGGGTCGGGGCGGCGCCCACCGGCGCGGCCAGCGAGGCCGAGTACGTCGAAATCCAGCTCGTCGATCATGTCGATCCGGAGGTGGTCCGCGGCGAGCTGGACGCGGCTTTGCCGGAGGGGCTTGCCATCCTGGAGGCGGTCCTGGCTGGTCCTGGCGGACTCGCCGAGCGAATCGAGGCGAGCAGGTGGCACATCGAGGTCCGCCAGTGGGGCATCGAGCAGCTACGCCACGCTACTCAGGCGCTGCTCGCTGTACCAGAACTGCAGGTTCAACGGGTCACCAAGGACGGGCTGCGCTCGTTGGACGCGCGGGCGGCGATCGTCTCGTTGGAAGTCGAGGAATTCCCCACGCTGGCGCCTGCGCCCGATCAGCTCATCCGGTGTGGGATACTTCTAGCGGTCGTACGGCAGGTTAACCCTGCGGTTCGATCCGACGATGTGCTGAGTGCGCTCGGCGTCGTCGCCAGTCTTGCGCCGCCGGTGCCCGCGAAAGCGATCCGGATGGCTCAAGGTCGGCTCGACGACTACGGGGATCTTGTCGACCCGCTCGCTGCGGATCGGGCATACGCCCGGGCGGCGGTGGTGGGGAACGACGGCGGGCCGGATCAGCGCGATGTCGCGGGACATGCCGGTTGACCATTCCGAACCGCGGAGCTACCGGTGGAACACAGGATTGCCGTCGCCAGGCTTGGCGGCGGATAACGCATAGGGCCCCTGCGCGGCTGCGTTCCGACACACGGGACGCGCCCGGGGGCTGGAGGAGTTGAATGGCGAACAGGACAACGCCTGCCGGAAGCATCGGCGGGCTACCGGGCACATCCATGACCACCGCCCCCGCCGGGGCTGAGCTTGCTGCTTCCCTACCGGACAGGGTGCGCGTGCACGCCCTAGCCAAGCTGCTCTCGGTAAGCAGCAAGGAAGTCATGGCTGCGCTGACCGAGCTCGGCATCGCGATCCGCAGCGCGCAGTCCAGCATCGACCGGGAAACCGCGTTGCGGGCACTGCAGGTGCTGCTGCCGGATCCCGCATCCGACGCGGTGGAAACCGAGCAGTTCGATCTGCAAGCCGAGGAGGTCGATGACCGCGGTGCACCTGGCGTGCCACTGGCGCCGGTGTTCAACTCGGCAGCACCGGTCTTCCTGCCGCCGGTGTCGAAGCCGGTGGTCATCGAGGAACCCGAGGACGAGGAGGATGAGGACCGGGAGGGCGAGGCGGAGCCCGACGGGGCCAGCCGGCGCCGGCGCCGACGCGGCCGGCGCGGTCGGGGCCGGGGCAAGACCGGTGAGGACACCGAGGACGGCTCGGTTGAGCAAGACGACACCGGTGACCAAGACGGTGGCGAATCCTTGGATCAGCAGACCGATGATCGCCCAGTTGAGGAGTCCCCCGAGGGGGAGGTCCGGCGTCGTCGCCGCCGCAGACGCCGTCGAGACGTTGGCGACGATGAACTCGACACCCGCGAGGACGACCCGCCAGACACCGTCGTCCATGTGCGGGAGATCACCGACCGGCCGGTCGAGGACGAGGTGCAGGCCATCCGTGGCTCCACTCGTTTGGAGGCCAAGAGGCAACGTCGACGGGACGGCCGGGAAGCCGGCAGGCGGCGGGCTCCGATCCTGTCCGAATCGGAGTTCCTCACCCGGCGTGAGGCTGTCGAGCGCACCATGATCGTGCGCGAGAACCTCGAGCGCACCGAGATCGGGGTGCTTGAGGATGACATCCTCGTGGAGCACTTCGTCACCGCGTCAGGCTCTGGATCACTGGTCGGCAATGTCTATCTCGGCAGGGTGCAGAACGTGCTGCCCTCGATGGAGGCCGCGTTCGTGGACATCGGACGGGGCCGCAATGCGGTGCTCTACGCCGGCGAGGTGGACTGGGACGCCGCCGGGCTCGAGGGCAAGGCGCGTCGCATCGAGCAGGCCCTGTCCAGCGGCGACAGTGTTCTCGTGCAGGTGACGAAGGACCCGGTGGGGCACAAGGGCGCCCGGCTGACCACCCAGATCAGCTTGCCGGGCCGTTTCCTGGTGTATGTCCCGGGTGGTCGGGCGACCGGGATCAGCCGCAAGTTGCCCGATACCGAGCGCAAGCGCCTCAAAGAGTTGCTCAAGCGGATCGTGCCGGAGGACGCGGGCGTGATCATCCGGACCGCCTCGGAAGGTGTCAGCGAGGAGGAATTGGCTCGCGACGTCCGCCGGTTGCAGGCTCAGTGGGAGGTCATCCAAAACCGTTCTGGTCTCTCCGAAAACGGTTCAGGGAGCTCCGGGAGCAAGGTCAAAGCACCGGAATTGCTGTACGAGGAGCCAGACCTGTTGGTGAAGGTGGTCCGGGACCTGTTTACCGAGGACTTCCGCGAACTGGTGGTCCAGGGCGACGACGCCTGGCAGACCGTTGAGGGCTACGTCAAACATGTGGCCCCGGACTTGATGACCCGGGTGCGCCGGCATACCGCTACCGGCGACGTGTTCGCTGAGTTCCGGATCGATGAGCAGATCACCAAGGCCCTGGACCGCAAGGTGTGGCTACCCTCCGGCGGTTACCTGATCATCGACCGAACTGAGGCGATGACGGTGATCGATGTCAACACCGGCAAGTTCACCGGCTCGGGCGGCAATCTCGAGGAGACCGTCACCCGTAACAACCTCGAAGCCGCCGAGGAGATCATCCGCCAGCTCAGGCTGCGGGACATCGGCGGCATCATCGTGATCGACTTCATCGACATGGTGCTCGAGTCGAACCGGGACCTCGTGCTACGTCGGCTGACCGAATGCCTGGGCCGGGATCGCACCCGTCACCAGGTGGCCGAGGTCACCACGCTGGGTCTGGTCCAGATGACGAGAAAGAAGGTCGGCACCGGACTGCTGGAGGCGTATTCCAGCACTTGCGAGACCTGCAAGGGCCGGGGCGTGCTGATGTCCGCGGAGCCGGTGAACGCCCGAAGCCAGCCGGCTGCTGCCCCCTCGGGCACCAAAGACTCCGGTGGTGGGAACGGCCGTCGCGGGCGGTCCCGTGGACGTGGCACGGGTGGTGATGCCGTGACCTTGGAGCAGGGCACCTTGGAGCAGGGCACCTTGGAGCAGGCGACACCGGAGCAGCCGGGTACCGCGGCCATGCCCACTGCTGAAACCACGCCGCTGCCGGCGCCGGCGGATTCGTCAGAACCCGTTTCGGGCGCCACGTCGGTGGTTGCGTCGGGGGCTGCCACCGAGAGCAGCCCGGTGACGCCTCCTGCAGCGACCGAAGCCCCGGACAGACCTACGCAGCCAGCGACGCGCACTGTGACGCGGCGCCGCCGCGCGGCCTCGCGGCCTGCCGGGCCACCCGCTGCAGAGCTTCCGGAGGGCGTCGACTCGACCGTCCCTGCGTTTCGCGGTAATGCACGTGAGGTGAGCACCCCGGTTTGACCGTGCCGGATGGCGGGCCGTACCCTCATTGTGCGGCCCGCCTGATCGGCGGGCTTAGGTCTGTCTGCTTGTCATGCATTCAGCGTCTGTCATGTACCAGCGTCAGCCGGCACAGCTCAGTCAATTCTCGTCCCATCTGTCGAAACAGCAGGAGTTCCCTCCCGATGTACGCGATCGTGAAGACCGGCGGCAAGCAGTACAAAGTGGCCGTCGGGGACGTCGTCGAGGTGGAAAAGCTCGAGGGCGAGCCCGGGACCGAGATCAGCTTTGCCGCCGTGCTACTGGTGGATGGCTCCGAGGTGACCACCGACGCCACTGCCCTTGGTGCGGTCTCAGTCAGTGGCAAGGTTGTCGCGCAGGCCAAGGGACCTAAGATCCGAATCCACAAGTTCAAGAACAAGACCGGTTACCACAAGCGCCAGGGTCACCGCCAGCAGCTGACCCGCGTCGAGGTCACCGGCATTTCCCGGTGACCCTGAAGCACCGTGACCCTGAAGCAGCAGCGATTTTAAGCAACAGTGACCGTGGGAGGTTGTGAGTACCGATGGCACACAAGAAGGGCGCTTCCAGCTCCCGCAACGGTCGTGACTCCAATGCCCAGCGGCTCGGCGTGAAGCGATTCGGCGGCCAGGCGGTGAACGCAGGGGAGATCCTCATCCGTCAGCGTGGTACCAAGTTCCACCCGGGCGTGCACGTCGGTCGTGGCGGCGACGACACCTTGTTCGCACTCGAGGCGGGCGCGGTCCAGTTCAGCACCAAGCGTGGGCGCAAGATGGTCAACATCGTCCCGGCCGAGGCCTGAGCCCGGCCCACACAGCGCGTAACCCCACGAGGGGCGGACCGGCGAACACGACCGGCCCGCCCCTCGTCGCGTTGCTGTATCGAGTGATACCGAAGGAGGAGCAGAGTGTCCCGCTTCGTGGACCGGGCGGTGATTCACGTCGCCGCGGGTGACGGCGGTCATGGCTGCGCCTCGGTGCACCGGGAGAAGTTCAAGCCGCTGGGTGGTCCAGATGGCGGCAACGGTGGGCGCGGCGGCGATGTGGTATTGATGGTGGATCCCGGGGTGCACACCCTGCTGGACTTCCACTACCGCTCCCACGCGAGGGCCTCGAGTGGCAAGCCGGGACAGGGCGGCAACCGAAACGGCGCGGTGGGCGACGACCTCGTCCTGCGGGTGCCGGACGGCACGGTCGTGATCGATTCCCAGGGCGAGGTGCTGGCCGACCTGGTGGGTGCGGGAACCCGTTTCATCGCGGCAGCAGGTGGATCCGGCGGGCTGGGTAACGCGGCGCTTGCCTCCAGGGCGCGCAAGGCGCCGGGTTTCGCCCTACTCGGCGAGCCAGGCGAGACTCGAGACCTGGTGCTGGAACTGAAGTCGGTCGCCGATGTCGGGCTCATCGGGTTCCCCTCAGCGGGCAAGTCCTCCTTGGTCTCGGTGCTTTCAGCGGCTCGTCCCAAGGTTGCCGACTACCCGTTCACCACGCTGGTACCCAATCTCGGCGTGGTTACTGCGGGGGAGACGGTGTTCACCGTCGCCGACGTCCCCGGCTTGATACCCGGTGCCAGCCAGGGCAAGGGGCTGGGGCTGGAGTTCCTGCGGCACATCGAACGCTGCGCGGTGCTGGTGCACGTCGTGGACTGCGCGACTGTCGAGCCCGGGCGCGATCCAGTGTCCGATGTCGATGCCCTGGAGCGTGAGCTTGCCGCGTACACCCCGTCACTGGGTGGCGAACTGGCGTCTCGCCCCCGGCTGGTGGTGCTCAACAAAATTGACGTACCGGACGCCCGCGAGCTGGCTGAGATGGTGAGTCCCGAGCTCACAGCCCGTGGCCTGCCGGTGTACTCGGTTTCCACGGTGACTACCGAAGGCCTGCGGGAGCTCACTTTCGCTCTTGGAACCGCAGTGCGCGAGCACCGATCCGCCCAGCCGCCGCCGGAACCCACCCGGGTGGTGCTGCGCCCCTCGCCCATCGGCGAGTCCGGTTTCGTGGTCGCCGCCGATCCCGATCAACGTGACGGGTTCATCGTCCGTGGCATCCGCCCGCAACGCTGGGTGCGCCAGACGAACTTCGACAACGCCGAGGCCGTCGGTTACCTGGCCGATCGGCTGGCCCGGCTCGGTGTCGAGGATGCCCTGGCAGCGGCGGGCGCGCGCGCCGGATCTACGGTCACCATCGGTGACGTCACCTTCGAGTGGGAACCCTCCACACCGGCCGGAGCGGCCGCGGTTCGGCTTGGGGGGCGGGGAACGGACTGGCGGTTGGACGACGACGAACGCATCAATGCCGCCCAGCGCAAGGCCGCTCGACGGAGCCGGCGCGAACCCAGTGCCGGTTCTGGTGGGCCTGAGGACTGTGGCCAGCCCGACGACTCTGGCCAGTCCAGCGCGGACGTGGGGCACGATTGAGCCTAACCCGGCAGGCTGTGGCGCAGGCGCGGCACCTTGTGGTCAAGGTCGGCTCCTCCTCGCTCACCACGGCAGCCGGCGGGCTGGACCGGGAGAGGCTGGACTCACTGGTCGACGCGCTCGCCGCGCGAGTCGCGGCCGGCACCCACCTCGTGCTGGTGTCCTCCGGTGCCATCGCTGCCGGGTTGGCCCCGCTGGGATTGCGTCGCAGGCCCCGCGATCTGGCCACTCAGCAGGCCGCTGCCAGCGTCGGTCAGCTGGCGTTGGCACACGCCTACGCCGAGTCGTGGGGACGATATGGCCGAACCGTGGGGCAGGTGCTGTTGACCTCCGACGACATGGTTCGCCGCGCGCACTACCGCAACGCCCAGCGCACCTTCACCCGGTTGCGCGGACTCGGGGTGATGCCAGTGGTCAACGAGAACGACACGGTGGTCACCGACGAGATCCGGTTCGGTGACAACGACCGGCTGGCTGCCCTGGTGGCGCACCTGATCGGAGCCGACGCATTGGTGTTGCTCTCCGACGTCGGCGGCCTCTACGACGGTGATCCGCGACACGGCGCCGCGCGCCTGATTACCGAGGTGCTCGGCCCTACAGATGTGCGCGGCGTGCGGGTCGGCGACGGTGGTGCGCTGGGCACCGGGGGAATGGCCTCCAAGCTCGACGCCGCGACGCTGGCTTCACGAGCCGGAGTTCCGGTGCTGCTGGCCGCTGCCGCGCAGGTGGGCAGAGCATTGGGTCCGGCCGATGTCGGTACCGCCTTCGCGCCGAGCGGGGCGCGGCTGTCCGCGCGCCGGTTCTGGCTGCGCCACGCCGCGGGTGCAGCCGGTCGGCTGCGGCTTGACGACGGGGCGGTGAACGCGGTGGTGCACCGCCGCCGTTCGCTGCTTGCCGCCGGCATCATCGGCATCGAGGGTGACTTCGAGGCTGGCGACGTGGTGGAGTTGATCGACCGGCACAACGTGGTGGTGGCCCGCGGGATGGTCGGGTTCGACGCCGCTGAGTTGCCCGAGCTGATCGGCCGTTCCACCCGCGACCTGCCTCCCGAGCTGCGCCGCGAGGTGGTACACGCCGACGACCTGGTACCCGTCTAACCCCCTCCCGCGTGTCGTGTTCCCGTGCCCGGTGTGTCCGGCTGCAGCGCCCACCACAGTGGTGCCAGG